>NZ_JBISBU010000069.1:0-24091 GCF_044385805.1 Haloferula sp. A504 | reverse complement strand
CGTCGAAGATCGAAGGGGTCCTCGCATTTCGCATTCTGGATGGAGTCACAGTCGTATTTCACCATTTGGCTACGGCATTCATGGTAGTTTGGACGGAACGAGCCGTCTTGCTCCTTCGATTTCCTCAGTCCGTGTCTTTCCGCGCTCCACTCTGCGGCGCGGCGCATGGTGTCGGGGATGTGGTTTCCGGTGAGGACGATCGGGGTGGGGTCGGCCGGGCTTGGTCTTGAAGTGGTATTTGCCGGTTCGCACGCCGCGCAATCTGGCGATGAGCTGGATGCTTTCGAGGAACTCCCCGGCGTTGTTGGTGCCCCCCGGTCGCAGTCGGCCCCTGGGCCGACCAACTCACATCCCGTTGGCAATTTGGGCTACTCCGGCCAGGTCTTCCAGCTCGACAGCCGGCCGGGGTAGGATTCGGGGCGGGAAAATGCTGCATTGACCCTCGCTGTCGGGGTTCTAGGCTGCCCCCGATGAAGGCAATCGCTCTCGCCGTGACCCTCGGTCTCGCCGGCACCCTGGTGTCGTGCACGACCGCAAGGAATTCCGTCGGGACCGCGAACCGCACGGTGGCCGCCGCCAACCGCACCTACGCGGACCGCGAGCAGATCGCGGCCCGCACCTACGAAACCGCGGGCCGCACGACCGAGACGGTCGGCCGGACATACGAGACCGTCCAGCGCACCTACGACAACGCGCCCGGAACCGTGCAGCGCACCGGCGGCACGGTTCAGCGGATGTACGACGCGATCGCCCGGACCCTCCGCTGAGGAAAGGCTCAGCGCTTCCGCCGCCGGGACCGCTTCTTCCTGCCCGAAGCCTGCGCCGTCTTCCCCGCGGCCGACTCGTCCGCAGCACGCACGACTTCAACGGTCGGCACCGCATCGAGCAACAGGGTGGCCACGAAAAGCACGACCGGCACGCTGAGCATCGCCAGCGGCATCGGAGCGCCAATGCCACCGCGGAGCATCGCGACCAGCAACAGACCCACGGCGGCGCCAAAGGCAATCACCACACCCATGCGCCGGCGCAGACCGTCTTCCCCGGCCAGCCAGGCCCCGCCGACCGACAGCACCAGCGCGAGGATCACCGCCGCCGCCACCGGCCAATGCGGGATCTCGGTCCGGCCCGTCAGGGTCGGAGCCCCCCGAACCGCCGCATCCAACCGAGGCAGGCGCTGCGCCCAGAGCCGGTTGGCCTTGTCGCCCAGGAGGCGCTCATCGGTGAAGAACAGCGGCCCCTCCCCGGCCAGGAACCCCTCCGGAAATTCCTCGGAAATCACGACCGTCGCCGGGGCCGCCGATCGACTTGGCGCCTCGTCCGGCAAATCGACCCGGCCGCGAAAATCGATCGGGATCCGCGGGCCATGGGCACCAAGCGCGATCTCGTGGCCCATGCGCACGCTCACATCGGTGTCGGGTGACAGCCCGAGCCGGGCAATCTCGAGCGCCAGCGGCACCGAAAAGATCACCCGGTCGGACCAGCGCGCCAGCAGGTAGGCGCGGCGCTCCTCGGCGCCCTCGGTCTCAATGCGCGTGAAGCCTGCCCACGACCGCTCCCCGCCGAACTCCGGGGCCAGTCCCACCACCCCGTTGACCACCGGCAGCTTGGTCCGGTCCCCGTTCACCGCCCCGTAGGGCATCGAGGCCTGCAGGAACGGCGGCGGCACCGGCACCGGAGCCGTGCTGTCCTTCACCACGTAGCCGATCACGGCCCGGTCGAACCGATCCATCGTCCCGCGCATCGCCTCCAACGCCAGCGTGTCCGGCTTTTCCCACTGCAGCGGATAGCCGAAGCCCACGCTCTCCAGCCCCGCCTCGCGCAGGCGAGCCAGCACCACCATCAGGTCGGCCGGCGGTGGCGGCGTGTGCTCGAAGTAGCGGTCGGGGTCGTCATCGAGAAAAAGCACCCGCAGTGGTGGCAGCGAAGCCGGAGGCTCCAGCCGCTCCACCGCCCGCGGCGACTCCGCCGTGCCCTCACCGACGATCCTGCCGTCCTCACCCGACAGCATCGCCAGCAGCCCGCGGTCCATCTTCTCCATCCAGCCGACCCGCGGCCCCACCGTGGCCACGAAGGCCGCCACGACAAACGCCGCAGCCGCCCCGACCCACCGTGGATGACCAACCCGAATCACCCCGCCACCGAAACCGGAATCCGGGTTCGTGGAAAGCGCGAAGCGAGCCTCCGCGTGGATCCTGGTCGCCCGCGCATCGCGTCAGGGCAGCTTGACTTCGACCCGGTAGAAGCCGGCGGGAGTCAATGGATCGGAATCGATCAGGGAGGCCGCCCCCCCGGTGCCGGGAATGTTGATCTGCGTGGCCACCGTTTGCCATGAACCGGCGGAGAGGTCGGCCGACCGCCACAGGGTGTAGAGCCGTTCCGCCGAAGACTCGTAGGAGACGCTGAAGCCGGATGCGTTCATCGCACCTTCCGACGAGAACGACGAGCCGCCGTCGTTGGGATCAGTGTCGGCGACATACTCGTCGTAATTACTCAGGCCATCCTTGTCGGGATCCGCCGTGGCTTCGGAATCGGAATCCACGGTGGTTCCGGTGCCACCGAAGTGTTCGCGGCGCCACGCGTCCGGAATGCCGTCGCCCACGCTGTCATCGGTGGGCAGCATGGTGCGCACGAGGCGCACGAAGTTGTCGATGCGCACGGCGTCGCCCTGCGGACCGTGCCCCGCCGAGTAGTCGGTGCCGTCGTCATGCTTCGGATCGCTGCGCTGGGCGCCGGCACCGTGGACATCCTGCCAGACCGAGTTCCAGTAGCCGTAGGCCGTGCCGAAGCACAGATAGACCCCCCAGCCGCCGCTGCCGGTCCAGGTCACATGGGTGGTGCCGGTCCAGTAGAACGGGTAATCCAGCGAACCGTCCTCGCCGCTGATGGACGTGCAGGAAAACACGGCATCGATCGCCGGCTGACCGTTGTGCCTGGGGGCGTTGTCGTAGTCGAAGAGGGTCTGCAGTTCCTTGGCGTCCGGCAGCCTCCAGTCATCGAAGCCGAGGTAGTTCTCGTCGTTCCGGGCCTGCGCCCAGGCGAGCGCCTCCTGCCAGTCCATCCCGGTCCCACTGTCGGCCTGCATCCACATCAGGCCGGTGGCCTCGTCGCGGATCGTGCCGTTGCCGTTGTCCGAGTAGTGGTTGAGGCCATAGAGCGGATTGCCCCGGACGCAGCGCACGTACATCGCCTTCGACTGTGGATAGCCCTTGATCCGGCCGTCGGCGAAGTTGAAGCCGAAGACCGTGGCATTTCCATCCATCGTGGTGCTCACATACTCCGTCGAGCTGAGATACTGGGCATCGATGAGACGCTCACCCGCCGCCGTGTCGCCGAAACCGAAGTCGAAGTAGGCGGTGTCGATGTAGGGGGTGATCCCCGAGGTGTCGGTCCCGGTGTAGCCGCTGGGGTCGGTGCCGCGAAAATCGACCAGCGAGTAGAGTTCCTTGATGGAGGGCAGGCGCCAGTCGTTGTAGCCGCCGAAGTTGTCGGCGTTGAGCTGGGCCACGTAGGCATCCGCATCGCCGAGCAGGATCTTGTCGTCGGCATCGATGTCGCCATCCCCGTCGGTATCCGGATCGCGCACCCAGGTGAGGCCGGTGACCTCGTCGGCGACCGTCAATCCGTCGGCACTCAGCGTGAAGCTCGGTGCGTTGCCGGCATGCTGGCCGTCCTGACCGTAAAATGCCGCCCCGCTGGCTGGCGGCACGATCTCCCCGTTGTTGTCGAAGCAGGCCGTCTGGCCGGTGTCCACGACCGGGTAGGTGCCGACCAGGATATCCGGATCGATCACCGTGATCGCGTCGGCCTGCGTGGTCGAATCACTGCCCTCGGGGCCGGTCACGGTCAGACTCACGCTGTAGACCCCGGGAGCGGTGAAGACATGCACGGGATTCGCGTCGCTGCTGCTCCCGCCGTCGCCGAACGACCACGCGTGGCTGCCGACCACGCCAGTCGAGGCGTCGGTGAAGGCCACGCTCAGGGGAGCCACGCCCGAACCCGGCGTGAAGGCGAACGATGCCGCAGGCGGACCGGAAGCCGCGACGACTTCGACAAGCCCGTCCCCCGTGTAGGAAAGCGTGCCCTGGGGGGTGGAGAAGACGATGGTCGCGCCGGGAAACCCCGGAGCGGTGTCCGACGGCACACTGAAGCTCGCCTCCACCACGAACTGGCTGGCATGCTGAATCGAGCCGCCCTCGAGCGTTCCGAGCGTCACGCTCGTCGGCGCGATTCCTGCGGGTGGCGGTGGCGGGAAGACCGACGAGTCGATCGTGAAAGTCACGGTGACGCTGCCCGATCCGGCTTCCACGACGGTCGGTGAGGCCGATGAGATGTCATTGGCGTTGGCGGGCAGGGCGAGTGCCAGCAGGGCAAGGGCTCCGAACGTGCTGGCGACGGTGCTGCTGGACTTGGTGCGGGGTGTTGTCATGACGCGGGAGATGGTTTGTTTCACATCACCGCCCAGCACAGCACCCGCATGTTAAGCCTTGATGTCAGAGCCGCGGAATACTGTTAAGCTTGCGTAAAAGTCGGTGAAGCACCAGGGCCTCGACCAGCGGCTGACCGGCGTCGAGCCGGTCAAGCCGGTGACCGAGATCCTGCTTTAGCGTATCAGGACCCCACTATCTACGGTACGCGACGTAGATGCAGTGCCTTGGCTTCTTGGACTTCGCGTGGGGTTTGGCCGGATGGGCTTCGACCTGAAACCCGGCCCGCTTGAGCATCTTCTCGAAGGCCGGTGTCGGATGGGCCATCCAGTAGGCGGCACGACCGTCCGGCGCGAGCGCTTCGCGGATGCGGGCGAGGAAGGAGGGCGTGTAGAGGCGCTCGTTTTCCCCGGTGATCAGCATGTCGGGGCCGTCGTCGATGTCGATGAGGATGGCGTCGAAGCTTCCCCTGCCGTGCTTCGCGAGGCAGTCGAACAGGTCGCCCTCGAAGACCCGTGTCCGCTCATCGGCAAGGATCGGGCCGTTGTGCTCGGCGAGGAATGTGCGGTTCCACTCGATGATCTCCTGCATCAGCTCGGCAACCTCGACGGTGGCGGGTCGGCCGATCAATTCAAGCACCCGCCGCAGCGTGAAGCCCATGCCAAGACCACCGATCAGCACCTTGGGATGCGGAACCCGCGAAGCTTCGCCCTCCGCCAAATGCGCGCATCCGAGGTCGGCGAGCATTTCCTCGGAATGCGTCAGCCGGGTGCTCATCAATTCCCGTCCGTCGTTCTTCAGGTAGAAGTGACCGTCGTGCCGGTGCAGCGAGAACAGCGTGCCATCGGCAAGACGGGCCTCGGCGAGTTGAACGTAGGGTTTCACGAATTCGGAGCCTCGGTGGATGGCGCGCCCGGACAAGCCTGAAGGGACCTACGCCAGCCCGTCTCCCCCGCTCTGGCGCAGCGCTTCGTAGAGAGTGATGCCGACGGCGGTGGAAAGATTCAGGCTGCGCGTGCCACCCGGGCGCATCGGCACGCGCACGGCCCGGCCGCCGGCCTCGCGGACGATCTCCTCGGGCAGTCCCCGCGACTCGCACCCGAAGACCAGATAGTCTCCGGAACGGAAACCCGCCTCCCACAGGCCGGTGCCGGCCTTGGTGCTCAGGTACCAGAAGCGGCTGCCGATTTCGGCCGTCGAGACCAGCTCCTCCAGGCTCTCCCAGACTTCCAGGTCGACCTCGTGCCAGTAGTCGAGCCCGGTGCGGCGGACGTGCTTGTCGTCGAGTGAAAAGCCCAGCGGCTTGACCAGGTGCAGTCGCGACCCGGTCGCCAGCGCCAGCCGTCCGGCGGCCCCGGTGTTGTGAGGAATTTCGGGGGCGACCAGGACGATGTGAAACATGGAATGTTAGATGTCGGATTTCAGATTCTGGAGGCAACGGACGGTGCGGGTCATCGCCCGAAGTGATCCCAACCGCCAGCGAAGGTTTCGCCCTCCTCGGCCAGCCGTCCGATGACGGTGAGCGGGTTAAAATCCGCGGGCCAGGTGTCCGCTTTCCACTTTCCGGGCTCGAGCGCGACCAGCAGCTCGTAGTCCTCGCCGTCGGTCATGGCCTGCTCAATCGTGCAGCCGCGGTGGCGCGGCAGGGCCTCGCGCTCGACGACCGCGCCGCAGCCGCTCGCCCTGGCCAGTCGCGGCAGGTCCTTCGCGAGTCCGTCGGAGAGATCCATCATGGCCGTGGCTCCATGCGCGGCGAGCCATTCGGCTTCGCTCAGGCGGGGCTGGAAGGTGAGGTGGCGCCCCCCGATCGAACCACCGAGGCGGCCGGTCACGGCCAGCAGGTCGCCGGGTTTTCCTCCCGATCGCAGGACGACCGCTCCCCGTGCCACGCTGCCCTCGCCGGATACCGAAATGACCGCCGCCGAACCATCGGGGACCCGGGTCGTTTCGCCTCCGGCCAGCACCCCGCCGCAACGATCCAGGCAGCGTTTCACGCCGCGGTAGAGTGCCTCGGCCCAGCGCACCGGCGTGTCGGCGGGCAGGGCCACGGTCACCATCAGATGCTCCGGGCGTCCGCCCATGGCGGCGAAGTCACTCACCACCCTCGCCACGGCCTTCCAGCCGACCTTCGACGCCGGGGTGTCCGGCTCGAAGTGGACGCCGGCGACGATCGCGTCGGTCTTGAGCAGGCGCAGCCGGCCACGACCCGGATCGATCACGGCGCAGTCGTCGCCGGGGCCGGCGATCATGCCCTCCTGCGGGAAACCCGCGACAAGGCGGTCGATCAAGGCGTCCTCTCCGATGTCGCGCAGGCGCTTCATGTCTCCGGCAGGGTGAACCACTCGAGCAGCTGCCCGACCTCGAGGAAGACGGTGGTGCCGTTGAAGAACATGTGAATGCCGATCGGCGCCCAGATCGACCCGCTCCATTCGTAGGACAGGGCCAGCAGCACCGCGAGGAAGGCCAGCGGCAGAAGCGCGATGGAATTCTGGTGAACCATCGCGAAAAGCAGCGAACTGAAAGCCACCGCCGCCCAGCGACCGGCGAAACGTTTCGCCACGGGATACAGGTAGCCGCGGAAGATCACTTCCTCGGTGATCGGGGCCACCACCACGGCGGTGAGGCATAGCATGGTCAGCACGGCCGGATCGTCGCCGGCCTCCTTGAAGGCCTTCACCACATCCTGGGCGGCATCCTCCAACTCCTGGTGGCCGAGCTGGGCGAGCAGCCAGTCCTGGTATCCCACCAACTCGAGCCCGGCGGCGAAAAACCCGGTCGCCACCGTCGCCAGCATCCCCGCGCCGATGACGATCAGCACCGTGAGCACCACCGGCACCGGCCGCCAGCGCAGGCCGAGCCACTGGACCGGATGCTGGCGCCACGCGACGACGCCGATGACCATCGCCATGAGGAAAAACTGCACGGCGGCATTCACCGCGAGCACCAGCACGCCGATCTCGACCGGTTGCCCGGTGGCCGGCACCAGCGTGGCCGCCAGGGGAAAGATCCCGTAGAAGACGACGAGGAACCCGACAACGCCGAGGTCCATCGGCAGGTAGATCCCCTCCGCGACGCGCCAGCCTCCCAGGCCGGGACCGCGAGGCACGGTGGGCGGCCGGGGCGGCTGCGCGCGCTGCATGAAAACCCCGCCGCCAAAAGCCAGCAACGCCAGCACCAGGAACCCGGCACTCATCCAGAACTGAAAATCGGGAGGCACGCGCGGACTTTGCGCGCGGCACTCCCCCGCCGCCAGTGGAAAGCGACTCCGCGTGCTTGCCCCCGGCGGCGATTCGACCGACGGTGCGCGCGTCACCCGCCCGTCCCGCGCCATTCACTCGCCCGCCGACAATCCCTATCGCAAGCTGAGCCGCCGCCGCTTCTCGGAGCCGCTGCTGCTCCTTCTGCTGTTCCTCTTCGGCGTGTGGCTGTGGGACAACCACCTCGGCAGCCCGCGCGTCCCCCATCTCGCCGGTGACCCGGTCCAGACCTGGGAGCTGACCATGCGCAAGGCCGACCGGGACCTGCGCCTGGCCGAGGGCACCCGGCACCTGCCGCCCTTCGTGCAGTCGCTGCTCGGCATCGATCCGCTGTCGCAGACGCTGGACCGCCAGATCGAGTCCTTCGAGCTGCTGGTCCGCTCGCGCCACCGCCACGACGAAGACGAGGCGACCCGCGAGATCGGCGATGAAGGGGCCTTTGCGCTCGGGGTGATGATCGCGCTTCAGGGAGATGGAAATGCGGCGGCCGCTCCTTTCGCGCAACTGGGCCTGGCCGCTCCGCCCCCGCCCGAGGAGGTGATTTCCCGGATCATCCACGGTCGCGAGCACTGGTGGGACATGGCCTACCTCGAGGCCCTCGACATTCCGGAAAACGACTACGCCGGGAAGCTGGTCGACTCCCGCACCCGCCACCTTGTCGGCAATGCCATCAAGTCGCGCGGCGTGGTGCTCGCCCTCGGACTCGGCGGCCTGATCTTCATCCCCGGCACCCTGCTCGCCTTCTTCCGCGCCGGCCGCACCCGGGAGCCGGTCAACTACAGCCACCGCTGGCACCTGTCCTTCGGGCTGGGGGTGTTCCTTCTCGCCTACCTCGCCTTCGTCGGCTTCGGCAACCTCTACAGCCAGGGCCTGGGCCTGGTCGCGACCGGCCAGGATCCGGTGATGTCGCCGCCGGTGTATCTCACCGTCGCCACCGTCTCGATGTTCCTCCCCGCGCTGATCGCGCTCGGGCTGATGTTCCGGCGGCCACGGCACGCGATCAGCCGCCTCGGTCTGGCCGGGCCCTTCGACGGGCGGATGGTGCTCGGCTCCTTCGCCATCCTGCAGATCATCGAGTTCGGCCTGCGGATGACGATCGACGCCTCCGGCCCCATCGACCCGACCGGCGGCCTGAGCCCGGAAGAGTCCGGGCCCTGGGGTCTTGCGTTCGGGATCGCCACCGCCTGCCTGGCGGCACCCGTCGCCGAGGAAATCGTCTATCGCGGCGTCCTGTTCCGCTCGCTGGCGAACCGCCTGAAGATCTGGCCGGCGGTCGCCATCTCATCCATTGTCTTCTCGCTGGTCCACTTCTACACATGGCCGAGCCTGATCATGGTCGCCATGGTCGGCGCCGCCTGCGCGCTCGCCTACGTCTCCAGCCGGGCGCTGCTCACCGCCATCGTGCTCCACGCCCTTTACAACGCCGCCATCAAGATTCCGGAATGGATCGTTTACCAAACTCCGCTATCATGATGACGACGGACCGCCCGCTTCGTAAATGAGTCACGAATCCTTCCAGGCCCCGGAACTCGCGCAGCTTGCCGCCCTGCTTCCCAACCTCGAATTCCAGACCTTCATCGCGCAGGGTGGAATGGGCGCGGTCTATCGAGCCCGCCAACGGTCGCTGGATCGCGACGTGGCGGTGAAGATCCTGCCCCGCGAGCTGGGTGCCGACCCGGAATTCCACGCGTCCTTCGAGGTCGAGGCCAAGGCGATGGCACGCCTCAACCACCCGAATCTGATCTCGGTTTACGATTTCGGCGATGTCGACGGCATGCCGTACATCGTGATGGAGTATGTCGACGGCAAGTCGCTCTACCATTCCGCCTGGAACAAGCAGATCGATCCGAAGGTGGCCGTCGAGATCGTCGCGGGCATCTGCCGCGGACTGGCCCACGCCCATGAAAGCGGCGTGATCCACCGCGACATCAAGCCGGCCAACATCCTCCTCACCCCAAAGGCGGAACCGAAGATCGGTGATTTCGGGCTGGCGCGACCGGCGGGCCACGACGGCCCCGGACTGGTCATGGGCACGCCGGGCTATTCGGCCCCCGAGTTCCTGGAAGACTACGAGTCCGCCGACGAGCGGGCGGATCTCTACGCTGTCGGCGTGATCCTTCACGAACTGGTGACCGGACAACGCCCCGACCTCGCCCCCGGTGAGGAGCGCAAGCCGACCGGCAACCTGCGCCTCGACAAGATCTGGCGCAAGGCAACCGAGACGGATCCGAACCGCCGCTACGCCTCCGCCGCCGAGATGGCCGCGGAGCTCGAGGGCTGGCTCAGGAATCCCGGCCCCAAGAGTGCCGGGCCCCCGCCACCGGCCGCCACCTCGCCGACCCCCAAGCTGGCCGCCACCCCCCGCACTCCCGGGAGACCCCTTCCAGGAAAACCGCTGCCGGGAAATCCCGCGGCCGGCAAGCCGGGCGCCGCGCCGGCACCCCAGGTTGCCATGAGTTCCGGCTCGAATTGGGCCATCATCCGCAACCTGCTCATCATCGCGGTGCTGCTGGTCGCCATCGGCTTCGCCTGGAAGGCCTACGAAGGCAAGAAGAAGGAGAATGCCGAAAAGAAGGCCCGCTACGAAAGGGAGCAGTACGAGGCGCGCAAGCAGGCGGAACTCGAGGCCCGGCGCCGCGCCGAGGAAGCCCGGCGCAATGCCCAGAAACCGCCGACCCCGCCACCACCGGACGTCGAGCCTCCCAAAGTGGAGACGCCGATGGAAACCCTCGAGCGCCTCCGCACGGAACTCGCCCGGGGAGGTCGTGCCGAAATGCCCAAGGGCACGATCCGCAAGGGTGAGCGCGACTTCTTCGTGGTCGAGAAACCGCTCAGCTGGCACGAGGCGGCCGCCTTCGCCGAGGATCACGGCGGCTACCTCGCCATCGTTCACTCGACCGACGACATCACCGGCTTCGAAGAGCTGGTGCCGGAAAACGGCAGCCTCTGGATCGGTGCCGGGCGCTCCGTCGGCGGGCGCTGGGTGAACATCGACGGCACCGACTGGTCGCTGGCCAAGGATCCGCCGGGGGCCGGCAACTACGCCACCATCAACGGCCTCGGTCTGCTCCGCGCCCGCCGCCGGACCGACCGGTTCCCCTTCATCATCGAGTGGCGGCGCGACGGGTCGAACCCCGCCACCCTCGCCGCCATGCTCGGCCGGACCCGCGAGACGCTCGACGCCCCGAATCCGAATTTCCCCCCCGGCACCGAGTCGCAGGACGCCCGCTACTTTTCCATCATCCGCCGCGACGTGGAACGCCGCGAAGCCGAAAAGCTGGCCCGGCAGGCGGGCGGCATCCTCGCCGTGCCCGCCACCGAGATCGAGGCCGACTGGCTCGAGTCCCGGGTTGCCGAACTCGACGCGCCCAAGGGTTTCTGGCTCGGTGCCTCCCGCGAGGGCGAAGTCTGGACCTGGGACACCGGCGAGGAGTGGAAATTCGCACGCTGGGGTGCCGATGCCGGTGGCAACGAGTCCGCGCTGGTCCTGATGCCCGGCGACGGCTGGCACGACGCCGACCCGGAGGAGACCGCCTCGGGATTCATCATCGAGTGGAGCAAGGATGCCGAAGCCGCCGAGGCCCGGCCCGAGGATCTTGGAAATGCCGACCCCGGCCTGGCGGAACTCCGGACCAAGGCCGGCGAACTCGTCGAGCAGGCCATCAAGGAGCGGGACGACAAACTTGCCGCCAATGCGCGCACCTTCAGCTGGGACCTCGACGTCTGGTTCCGCGGGCTCAATTTCGCCGACCGCGAGGCGTGGAAGCCTCATGTCGACGGGCTCAAGGCCATGGTGCAGGGCAACCGCGTCCCCGCGCCTGAACAATTCGGTGCCGACAACCCGGTCCAACTTTCACCGCAGATGGGCAAGGTCTGCACCTACTGCTACACCAAGCAGCAGGAGATCGACGAAGCACACGAGAGCAAGCTCGGCAGGCTGCGCGATGCCTACGTCACCCGCCTGCTCCAGTCGGCCAACGAAGCCCGCGAGAGGGGCCAGGGCGCCCTCGCCGACAAGCTGCAGCGCTTCGCCGCCGACGCCGAAGACTTGGATGCATGGGTCGACTCGATGACGGATTGATCCGGGCCCCGGCCCGAAATCCCGCCGGGATAAAAAACTCCTCGAAAGGTGTAACCTCCCGCCGCCAACGGCTCAGGAAGCGGATGACATGACCCCATCTGAACCATCCCACTGCCCGAAATGCCATTCCGAGATTCCCGGAGACAGCCCGGGTGGCCTCTGCCCGAAATGCGTCCTTGAAGGTGCCGCCGCCACCCCGAGCGCCACCAGCACCGGCCACAAGGCGGGCAGCCCTCCATCCGTGCAGGAGATCGCACCGCACTTCCCGGATCTCGAAGTCCTCGAACGGATCGGCACCGGTGGCATGGGCGCGGTCTACAAGGCACGGCAGCCGCAGCTCGACCGCATGGTCGCCCTCAAGATCCTCTCCCATGATCTTGCCGCCGATCCGTCCTTCACCGAGCGCTTCAACCGCGAGGCCAAGGTCCTGGCACGCCTCAGCCATCCCAACATCGTCGGCATCCACGACTATGGCACCGCCGGCCCCTACTGCTACCTGCTGATGGAATTGGTCGACGGCGTCAACCTGCGCCAGGCGATGCAGGCCGGAAGGTTCAGTCCCGCCGAGTCGCTGGCGATGGTCGAGGAGATCTGCTCGGCCCTCAAGTTCGCCCACGAAGAGGGCATCCTCCACCGCGACATCAAGCCGGAGAACGTCCTCATCGATTCCAAGGGCCGCGTGAAGATCGCCGATTTCGGCATCGCCAAGATGGTCGGTGAGGACGATCGCCCGGACGTCACCCTCACCCTGCGGGGCTCGGTGCTGGGAAGCCCCCACTACATGGCCCCGGAGCAGATTGAAACGCCGGGCGACATCGACCAGCGGGCCGACATCTACTCGCTCGGGGTCGTCTTTTACGAAATGCTCACCGGCGAGCTGCCCCTCGGACGCTTCGCCCCGCCTTCCCAGAAGGCCGCGATGGACGCCCGCATCGACGACATCGTTCTGAGGACCCTGGAAAAAGAGCGGCAGGCCCGCTTCCAGTCGGCCGAGGAGGTCATGACCCAGGTCGGCGCCGTGGCCGAGCGCCCCCGACCCCCTGCCGCACCGGCACCCGACCGCGATGCCGGAGGCACCGCCGGCAGCCTGTCGTCGGCCACCCTCACCGGCGTCAGCCTGGCGATCCTGATCGCGACGGCCATCCTCACCAGCGGCTCCATCTTCAGTTACAAGGTCACCAAGGTGATCGGGGGCATCGGCCTGAGCTTGAGCGCCATCGTCGCCATCGTTGGGTTCATCCTCGGCTGCGTCGCACTCACGGGGATCCGGCGCTCGGGCGGGAGGACGTCAGGATTGGGTCTGGCGGTTTTCGGGACCGTCGGCTGGCTCATCCTCATGATACCGATGGTCGGATCGCAGTTCCTGATGATGCCGATGCCGGGCTCGGGCGGCGGGATCTCCTTCGGGCCATGGGTGCTGATCGTGTTTCTCATCCTGCCCGCCTTCCTCGCGGCGTTCGTGCTCGTTCGCACCCTGCGCCGCTGGGCGGGAGGGGTGCCCCGTGAGGATGGTGGCCGCGATTTCCCGGGAATGGGCCGTGGACTCGCGCTCGTGGTGTTGCTGGCGCTCGCGGGACCGATCCTCCTCCTGACGATCCCCCGCTTTCTGCCGGAACCGGAAGTTGGAATGTCTCACGCCGAAAGGCAGGTTGAAGCCGTGAAGCGGGAGTCGGAACGGATGATGGCTGCCTGGGAAATGAACGCCGTGGTTGAATCCTCGGGCATGAACTGGCATCGCGGGGGGCCTGAGGTGATCCTGCCACTGAAGATCCACGACAGCTTCCGCGCCGAATTCCGCCTGGCGCTCTACGACGGCAAGGGCAATCCGAAGCGATACAGCCAGGTCGGCCCCTGGGAACCGGCCCAAAGGCGGACCCGCATCAGGGTCGAGGATTTTGAGACTTGCCGACTCCACATCGGCACCATCATCGATTCCGAGGAGGTCCACTGTGGGATTGCAGCGCTTGTCGGAAGCACCGGTCAAAGCGGATTCATGGTTGCCGACACCGACTTCGCGGAATGGAACTTCAATGTGCCGGAGAACCAGCGACTCGACGTTCCGCTCGCCACTGCGGGAACCTACGAAGCCACGATCGCGAGGCTCGAAGAGGAAGTCGATGGAAAGACCGAGCTGAACGGTGTGCTCCGGCTCGAAGTTCGCCTGCTCGAACGGTGATGGCCGATGGACGGTGCCATGACCCGATCACCCCGACGCCATGCCTGAGATCAAGACCTTCGCCCAGTCCGGAGCCCAAGCGTTCCACACCACTCGCTGGACGATGGTCATGCGGGCCCGTGGCGATGCACCCGAGGCCCGGGTGGCGCTCGGAGATTTATGCGAAGCCTACTGGACGCCGGTCTATCGCTTCCTGCGCCGCGAGGGTCGCGACGAGGACGAAAGCGAAGAACTCGCGCAGGAGTTCTTCTCGCGGCTCCTGTCCGGCCAGGCCATCGACAAGGCGGACCCGGGGAAGGGCCGCTTCCGCTCGTACATTCTCGGAGCACTCAAGCACTTCCTCTCCGACCGGCGCCGGGCAGAGGGACGCCAGAAGCGCGGTGGTGATGCGATCATCGAGTCCATCGAATCCCGCGACGGCGAAACGTCGCCGGAGATGCAATTGCCCGACGCCGGCGCGACGCCGACCGATGCCTGGTTCGACCGGCATTGGGCTCTGGCTGTCATGGAGCGGGGGCTGATCACCGTGGAGAAGTCCTTCGGCGAGACGGCGAAGAAACGTCAGTTCGAAGTGCTCAAGCCGTGGCTGGTCGGCGACGTCCAAGGCCTTTCGCAGGCCGACGCCGCCGCGGAGCTGCAAATGAGCCCGGGAGCCATCAAGGTCGCCATCCACCGGCTGCGGCAGAAGTTCGGCGACGCGATCCGCCGGGAGATCGCCGAGACCGTGGACACCGAGGAAGAAATTGCCGAGGAACTCCGCTACCTCATCGAGGCGCTGCAGGCGGATTGAAGGGAGCAAGGACTGGGGAGAGCGGCTTTGCAAGCCGCTTGTCTGGACCGGCAGTATGCAGCGGCTTCCAAAGCCGCTCTCCTCATTTCACTGGTTCCGCATGAAATCGGCGACCTGATAGAAGAAGGCGTCGAGCTGCTCCCGCACCTCGCCTTCGATGCCGCACTCGTCCATCGCCTCCCCCATGAGCTCCACCCAGCGATCCCGCTCCGGTTCGCCGATGGCAAAGGGCGCATGACGCATCCGCAGACGGGGGTGCCCCCTGCGCAGGGTGTAGCCCGGATCGCCGAGCAGCCGGAACTTGAGAAACATCTTCAGCCGGTCTTCGGAACCCTGCCAGTCGTCGTCGGGATACATCGGACCGAGCAGGTCGTCCTTCTTCACCCGGCGATAAAATGCCGCCACCATCGAGGCGATCCCCTCGCCCCCAACCTCATCCGCGACGCGTTGCTCCATGCTTTCCACACCCCCGGCGATAACGGCGGGTCCGCGAATGCTCAAGCCCGCACCTCGCACCAGCCGGCGGACCAGGTCGCCTTCAGCCGCAGTCCGAAGAGCCGCGACAGCCGGGGGTCGGTGAGCACCTCCTTCTTCGGCCCGTCGGCGAAGACCCGGCCTTCCTTGAGCATCACCACGCGCTGGATCTCCGGGGGAATCTCGCCGGGATGATGGGTCACCCAGATGAGGGTCCGACCCCGCTTGAGCAACTTCCGCAGGACCTTCTGCAAGCCGGCCGACGCCGCGAAATCAAGGGCGGTGGTCGGCTCGTCGAGAACCAGCACGCCGGGGTCGTGGGTCAGCGCCCGCGCGATCAGGAAGCGGCGTTTCTCGCCGGAGGACAAGCGACCGAAAGGCCTCTCCACCAGTTCCTCGGCCCCCATCGCATCCACCGCGCGCGACGCTCTTTCGCGATCCTTGATCGAAAATCGCATGCCGGGCACGACGCCGTAGGATCCGCGCAAGGCCGACAGCACGACCTGGAAGGCCGGCTCGTCGGGATCGAAGCGCGAGACCTCCTCGGGCATTACCAGGCCGATGCGATGGCGCAGGGTCTCGATGTCCCAGAACTCCTCGCCGAAAAGCCGGCAGTCCGCGTCCTCCGTTGCCTCGATCCGCAGCGATCCCGCGAGCACCTGGAGCAGCGTGCTCTTGCCCGAGCCGTTCGGCCCGAGGATGGCGACGCTTTCCCCCTCGCGAAAGCTCAGCGAAACCTCCTGCAACGCGGCGATCGAGGCGTCGTCGCCGCGCCACACGGTCGCGTTCGCCAGCTCGAGCACCGTCTGCATCACTTCCGTTCCTCGCGCAGCCGCTGCGCGAAGCGCTTCACGTAGTCGTTCCCACGCTTCCCTTTCAGGGCCTCCTCGATCCAGGCGTCCGGCACCTTTGCCGAAACTCCCAGACGGGTCAGGGCGTTGAGCAGGTACTGCGTCGAGTAGTCGCCGACATCCTTGTCCAACTCCGCCAGCAGCGCCTTCTCCGCCATCTGCGTCTCCCCGGCCGCGTCCAGGACTTCGGCGGCCAGCACGCGATTCACCGGAGCGTCGTCCTCGAGCAGCGGGCGCACCCCTTCCGCATCCTCCCGCACCAGCCTGCCCACCAGGCCCCAGTAGCGTTTGACCAGGTCGTCGGATCTCAGTGCCTCCTGCAGGCGCTGATCCTCCCCGCGTTCGCCGGAAGTGGCCACGAAGGCGAGATCGAGCACGCCATCGTAATCAAAATCCTCGGACCGTGCGAAGGTCGCCACCGGGAGATCCGGGCACAGCATTTCGAACATCGGCTCGGGGATGATCCCGGTGTCCTTGACCTCGGCCATCTTCGCCTTGAGCCGCTCCCGCATCGCCTTCAGGCGGTCGGCATGCTGCGGGTCGCCGGCGAGGTTGCGGATCTCCCAGGGGTCCGCCTCGAGGTCGAAAAGCTCCTCGACCGGCTGCGGTGTCTCCCAGATGCGCCGGTGGGCCTCGTCGAGCGTCCCTTCCTGCCACGCCTTGCGCCACGCCACCCACGACGGCTGGCCAAACTGATAGTAGCTGTAGGGTGCCGCCGGCAGGTACGGCGTGAAACGGCGGATGTACTTCCAGCGCCCGTCGGTCCATCCACGACGCATGCCGTAGATCTCGTCGAAGCGGTCGGCGAAAAGGAACACGCCGTCCTTCGGCGGCGTCCGGTGTTCTCCGAGGAACGCCCGCCCCTGCATCTGGGCGGGCTTTTCCATGCCGATCAGCGACAGCAGCGTCGGCGCCAGATCGACGAAGGCGACCGGTTCATCGATCGTCGCGCCCGGCTCGAAGGGAGAAAGGTGCTTCCACTTCTCCGGCACCCGCACGATCATCGGCACGCGCACCCCGGTGTCCTTGAGGTAGCGCTTGCCACGCGCCGTGGGGCCGCCGTGGTCGGCGTAGTAGAAGACGATGGTGTCCCCGGCGAGGCCCGCCTTTTCCAGGTCGTCGAGCACCTTGCCGACCTGGGCATCGAGCTGACTCAGCTTTTCGTGGTAGGCGGCGAAGTCGTCGCGGAATTCCGGCAGATCGGGCAGGTGCGGCGGCAGGTCGATCTCCGAGGGCTTCAGGCGGTAGGGCGGCTTGGCCCGCTTGCCGGGGAAGAGCGAACTCTCGTGGGAGACGGTGAAGTTGAAGACCGCGAAGAAGGGCTGGCCCTCCGCCCGCTTGCGGTAGTGCGCCTTGCCCGAGCATTCGTCCCAGATCGCCCGGTCGTCGCCCTTGATGTTGAAGTCGGTCTTCGACGCATTCGTGCAGTAGTAACCCTGCTCGCGCAAGTAGGTGACGTAGGGCTTGAACTCCGCCGGGATGGCATGGCGGCTGCGCATGTGCTGGGTGCCCTGGCTGGGGGCATGGACGCCGGTGAGAATCGTCGATCTCGCCACCGCGCAGACCGGTGCATTCGAGTAGGCGTGAAGAAAGCGGTTGCCCTGTTCGGCGAGGCGATCGAGGCGCGGGGTGGCCGCCTGCTGGTTGCCGTAGCAGCCAAGCCAGTGGGCGGCATTGTCCTCACTGGTGATCCACAGGATGTTCGGCTTGTCCGCCGCCCGGGCGGTGATCGCGAGTAGCAGGAGGGCGAGAATGCGCATGCACCCTTAAGCCACCGCAGCCGCGGGGCTGACAATCGAATTCCTCAGCGGATTCAGCGGATCGGCACTCAGCTGGCGGTCACGGGAACCACCAACGTCGGCACCACGGCCTTGCGAACCATGCCCTCGGCCACCGAGCCGATCAACAGGGACGCAACCATGCCGTGGCCATGGGACCCGAGGACCATCAGGTCGGCCCCGTTCTCCTTCACGTAGTCGAGCAGGGCCTGCAGCGGACTGCCGTCGACCAGATGGCGCTGCACGCCCTCAACGTCGGCGGCGATCGCATCCAATCGCTTCTTCGCCCGGCGACCCGCTTCCTCGTGGAAGGTGTGCATGGCCGGGAACTCGTCCGGAGTGAATCCATAAGCGGTGTAGGCGGGTTCGCGCTCGAGCACGTGGACGAGGTGAAGCTCCGCACCGAAGGCCTTGGCCTGTGCCACCGCAGTCTCGACGACCAGATCGGTGGCATCCGAAAAATCAATGGCAGCAACGATCGTTTTCATGGTCTCCCACGCTAGCCGCAGATCCCGGGCTTGGCCAGATGCAAACGAGTCCCTGCCGAAGGAATCGCAAACGATGCGGGATTCGGCCATGACAAGCCCCGGATCCCGGTCCACGCTCGCTTCATGATCAAGTTCCTCCACACCCGCATCCGCGTTCAGGACCTCGACCAATCGATCGCTTTTTACTCGAAACTGGGCTTCGTCGAAAAGGAACGGAAAGGCTCGCCGCAAGGCAACCAGCTGGCCTTCCTCGAGCTGCCCGGCAACGACGCCTTCCTCGAGCTGACCTGGTCGGAGGACTACAAGACCCAGTGCCCGGAGGACCTGATGCACATCGCCGTCGGCGTCCCGGACATCGTCGACTACTGCGACAAGCTGGAGAAGGACGGGATCGAGATCTGGCCCGGCGGCTGGCGCGAAAAGTTCACCTCGGGCGAGCGCAAGATGGCCTTCGTCACCGACCCCGACGGCTACGAGGTCGAGATCCTCGAACGCTGAGGGTGGCTGCCCCGGCCCGGGGCAGCCTGGCCGCCGTAGCCTTGGCGAAGGAGGGGCCGTGATGGCGGCGGCCCGCCGCAAGCAGAGGCCAAGGAAATCCGCTGAGCAATCCGCACGTCGTGCTTGGCAAGCCTTCCCGCGAGGACCGATTCTGCCGCCATGGGTGGCAACTCCAGCGAGCCCCCGTGGCCGCTGCTGCTGGCCTCGGCGGTCGTCTGCGGCCTTGCCACGCTGGGGGGAATCTTCGCCCAGCGGTTTCCCGGCCTGGAGAACATCGCCACCGCCCTTTACGCCACCGCCTACCTCGCCGGCGGCTGGGATGCCGCGCTGGACACCCTGGGCAAGCTCAAGCGCTTCCGGCTCGACATCCATTTCCTGATGCTCGCCGTCGCCCTCGGCGCGGCCTTCATCGGCGCCTGGTGGGAGGGCGCCGCGCTGCTGTTCCTCTTCTCGCTGAGCAACGCGCTGGAAGGCATGGCGATGGCGCGCACCGACCGCGAGATCCGCAGCCTGTTCCGCGAGGCACCGAAGCAGGCACTGGAGGTGCTGCCCGACGACACGACCCGCGAGATTCTCATCGAGGCCCTGGTGCCCGGCACGGTCGTCCGCATCCTGCCCGGCGAGCAGTTCCCCGCCGACGCCCTGATCCTGAGCGGTGAGAGCGCGGCCGACGAATCCACGCTCACCGGCGAGGCGGTGCCGGTCGGCAAGCAGGCCGGCGACACCGTCTTCAGCGGGACACTCAACACCTGGGGCCGGCTCGATGCCAAGGTCCTGCGCCCGCCCGGCGACAGCGCCCACGCCCGGATCATCCGCCTCATCCGCGAGGCCCAGGCCAGCAAGGCGCCGTCGCAGCGCTTCACCGACCGCTTCGGCACCGGCTACACCATCGGCATCCTCGGGCTGGCGCTGGCGATGTTCCTCATCTGGCACTTCACCTTCGGCATCCCCGCCTTTGTCCCGGAAGACGAGGGACGCTCGGCCTTCTACCGGGCCATGACCCTGCTGGTGGTCTGCTCGCCCTGTGCGCTGGTCATTTCCATTCCCAGCGCCGTCCTCACCGGCATCGCCGCCGGCGCGCGCCGCGGCATCCTTTTCCGCGGCGGCGTGGCGCTGGAGAATCTCGCGACCATCGATCGCCTCGCGGTGGACAAGACCGGCACGCTCACCCACGGCGAGCTTGAACTCACCGGCATCGAGGTCCTCGGCGGCGGCGGGGAAGACGATCTGCTCGCCGTCGCGGCGGCCCTCTCACGTCATTCCACCCACCCGCTTTCCCGCGCGATCGTCGCCGCGCAGCTGAAGCGCCAAGCCCCGCGGCTCGACAGCAGCGACTTCAAGTCGATCGCCGGCAAGGGACTCCGCGGCGCGGTCGGGGGCCGCGACACCGTGCTCGGCCGCCGGGCGCTGTTCGCCGAAAGCAGCCCGCTCCAGAACCTCCCCGATCCCGAACCCGGCCTCACCGAGGTGCTGGTCGAGTCCGGCGATCTCGCCGGACGCCTGCTGCTCCGGGACGCGCCCCGACCCGAGGCCGTCGACACCGTTCGCCAACTCCGCGACGACGGCATCGAGGTCACCATGCTCACCGGCGACCGCGAGGAATCCGCCGCACTCGTCGGGCGCGAACTCGGCCTGCGTGACTGGCGCTCCGGGCTGCACCCCGAAGACAAGGTCACCGCCATCCGCGGCTGGCGGGAGCAGGGCGAGCGGGTGGCGATGGCCGGCGACGGGGTCAACGACGCCCCCAGCCTGGCCGCCGCCGACGTCTCGATCGGCATGGGCCTGCGCGGCAGCGACGCCGTGCTCGAGCAGGCCGACATCGTGCTCACCCAGGACCGCCTCGAGCGCATCCTCGAGGCGCTCGAGCTCAGCCGCCGCTGCCGGACGATCATCCGCCAGAACCTCGCCATCTCCCTGGGCGTGGTGGTCGTGCTCGGACTTGCCGCGCTGGGCAGTGCCATCCCGCTTCCCCTCGGCGTGCTCGGCCACGAGGGCTCGACGGTGATCGTCGTGCTCAACAGCCTGCGGTTGTTGTGGAGTGGCGCTTTCCGAGCGCCATGACGGGGCTCGGCGATCTCCCGATCGCACCTTGCGCCCGGCTTCAGGAAAAATCGCCTGTCCGCACTTCGAGTCCGCCCCCTCGACTTCGATCTTGCGACCCCTGATTGGGGCATTCCACTTGGCAGATCAGGCGACCTGCACTCCGCGGTCTGAAGGCCGCCGCGCCCCGCCATGGCGCTCGGAGAGCGCCACTCCCTACCGCGTGACCTCGGTGCCGATGCCGCTCTGGGTGAAGATCTCCAGCAGCAGCGAGTGCGGCTGGCGTCCATCGATGAAGTGGACCTTGCGCACGCCGGCATTGAGCGCGTCGAGCGCACTGCGGATCTTCGGGATCATGCCACCGGAGATCGTGCCGTCGGCCAACAGCGCTTCGGCCTGCTCGCGGTTCACGGATTGGATGAGCGTTGCAGGATCCTTCGGGTCCCGCATCAGGCCCGGCACGTCGGAAAGATAGACCAGCTTGGTCACGCGCAGCTCCTTGGCCAGAGCGGCCGCCGCGAGGTCGGCATTGATGTTGAGCGCCCTGCCGCTCGCCAGCTCCTCCGCCAGCGGGGAAATCACCGGCACGATCTGCGCCTTGTGGGCCGCATCGAAGGAGGCCGGCCGGCAGCCGACCACCTCGCCGACCCGACCGAGATCCGCCGGATTCCCCGCCTCGTCCTTCACGTGCATCT
Source organism: Haloferula sp. A504 (assembly GCF_044385805.1). Classification (NCBI taxonomy): domain Bacteria; kingdom Pseudomonadati; phylum Verrucomicrobiota; class Verrucomicrobiia; order Verrucomicrobiales; family Verrucomicrobiaceae; genus Haloferula; species Haloferula sp. A504. Next base: position 2,539 of record NZ_JBISBU010000069.1, on the reverse strand, counting down.
TCTCTCCCAGGAACACATCGTTCCCCGGGATTCCGGTCGCCTTGCCGCCAAACTCGCGGATCATCTGGACCAGGCCCGGGTTGATCTCGTTCGACAGCACCTTTTCGACGATCGCGATCGCCTCGTCGGAGGTCCGCCGGAAGCCGCCGACGAACTCGGCCTCCAGGCCCGCCTCCTTCATCGCCGCGGAGATCGCCTTGCCGCCGCCATGAACAACAATCGGGTTGATGCCCGCCACCTCGAGGAACACGATGTCCCGCATCACCTTGCGCACCAGTTCGGGATCCTCCATCGCGGAGCCCCCCATCTTGATCAGGAAGGTCTTGCCGCGGAAGGCCTGCAGGTAGGGCAGGGCCTCGATCAGGGCTTCGGCTTTGTCGATCGGTTCGCGGAGACTCATGGCTCGGGGCTCGGAGAGTAAGAGATCGTCGCAGCGGCGGCAAGGACCGCGCGACGCTGTCGCGCATCGAACAGCGAGAGCGGCTGACCTCCGTAAACAGGACCAGCGCCGGCTCGGATGCCCGGCGGCATTCCTTCGGGCAATCCGGGTGAGCCCCTCCATGCGCGACAGCGTCGCGCGGTCCTTTCTTCATCCCCGCTCCCGCACCACTCGCCCGCCATCCACCACCTTAAACTCCAGCACCCGCGCCTCGGCCGGCACCAGCTCGGGGAAACGGTCCGCCCACTCGGCGACGACCACGCCGCCCTCGGCGAGCATTTCGTCCCAGCCGATCCCCACCAGCTCCTCCGCTGCCTGCAGACGGTAGAAATCCAGGTGAAACACCGGCAGGCGACCCTCCCGGTACTCGTGGACGAGGGCAAAGGTCGGGCTGGTGACCTCGCCCGCATGACCCAGTCCCGCCACCAGGCCTTTGGCAAAGCGCGTTTTCCCCGCCCCGAGGCCGCCCACCAGCGCCAGAATCTCCCCACCCGCCAGCCCCGAGGCGATCTCATGCCCCAGAGCCTCCATCGCCGCCTCATCCGGAATCAGCCGTTCCACCCCCGCAGCAAAGCCGATCCGCCGGTGCCGTCGATTTCAAAAAATTGCCTTGCCCGCCCCAGAGGGCTGTGGTGTTCTCCCCGCCCGCCCGCTTGACGGGCTTCATTTTTCTACCCCACACGGCCATGGCCTACGCAGTGATCAAAACCGGCGGCAAACAGTACCGCGTTGAAAAAGGCGACAAGCTCGACGTTGAGAACCTGAATCTCGACGAAGGCACCATCCTGGAGTTCGCCCCGCTCATCATCGGTGAGGGCAGCGACATCAAGGTCGGCTCGCCGATCGTCGAAGGCGCCAGCGTCAAGGCCACCGTCGTTCAGAACTTCCGCGGCAAGAAAGGCATCGCCTTCAAGTTCAAGCGCCGCAAGGGCTACCACAAGACCAAGGGCTACCGCCGCTCGCTCAGCAAGATCGAGATCGAATCGATCGAAGGCTGAATCCATTCGTCATTCGGAAATTCATCATTAGACCTTCCTAAGTCATGGCTCACAAGAAAGGACAAGGCTCCGTCAAGAACGGTCGCGACTCCCGCTCGAATCGTCTCGGCGTGAAGAAATACGGCGGCGAGGTCGTCGTTCCCGGCATGATCATCATTCGCCAGCGCGGCACCAAGTGGCACCCTGGCAAGAATGTCTTCATGGGCAAGGACCACACCATCCACGCCGGCGTCGAAGGCAACGTCTTCTTCGACCGCAACGGCCGCCGGGTGAACGTCAAGCCCGCCGAAGTCGCCGCGAACTGAAGCGCGGATTTCACCGATTTACCCAAAAACCGTCGTCCCGAAAGGGCCGGCGGTTTTTTGTGGGAATGGACCGCGAGGTTTCAAGCCTGCATGACAACGCCTTCTCACTCGGCACTTCTCACTCGGCACTCGCGCGCTACGCTCGCGCCATGAGCGACGCCCTCAAAGCCCTCCTCCTCGAAAAGTCCGTCCGCACCGGCACCTTCACCCTCGCCTCCGGCAAGACCAGCGACCTCTACATCGACTGCCGCGTGACCACCCTCGACCCGGTCGGCGCCAACCTCGTCGGCGAGATCGGCTGGGCCGCCGTCCGCGAGCGGATCCAGAACGAGGGCCTCAAGATCAACGCCATCGGCGGCATGACCATGGGTGCCGACCCCATTTCGCTGGCCATCGGCATGACCTCCGCCCGCCTGCACCCCGGCGAGGCCCTGCAGGTCTTCACCGTCCGCAAGGAGCCCAAGGGCCACGGCCGCGGCAAGCAGATCGAGGGCAACTTCAAGGAAGGCGACACCATCATCGTCGTCGACGACGTCATCACCACCGGCGGCTCGACGCTCAAGGCGATCGACGCGATCGAGGCGGCCGGCGGCAAGGTCGCCTTCGCCCTGGTGCTGGTCGACCGCGAGGAAGGCGGACGCCAGGCGATCGAAGCGCGCGGCATTCCCGTCCTCGCCCTCTACTCCCGCAGCACGTTGCTTTAGATAGGGGTAGGGACGGCGCATTGGCTTGCGCCGCCCCTCCCTTCGAACCGGACGTGCGGATCTCCCGCATCCGGCTGTCCAGTCAGCGGTTTG
>NZ_JBISBU010000068.1:0-24923 GCF_044385805.1 Haloferula sp. A504 | reverse complement strand
GGTTGGGTTTTGTGTGTGAGTCATTGATTTGAACACCAACAACTTACACCAAAACTCCAACCGCCCTCAATTCTCGGTATGAGAAATCCGGGTTAACGGCTTCGATCGTATCGTGCTCAACCGTGCGCTGGCCGAGGACAACTCGGACACCGGTCGTCACCGGAACCGCTCAACCCAAGCGCATGAAATTGGCCACGGTGTGCTCCACGAGAACCTGTTCATCGAGAAGATGATGTTTGATCAGAACCAGGGTCTGCTATTCGGGGAGATGGAGCGCCAGCAGACCCGCAAGGAAGAGCGGATCGTCTGCCGCGAGAGCGACGTGTTCGGTGGCACCTATCAGTCCCCGTGGTATGAGGTGCAGGCGAACCGGTTTATGGCCTCGATCCTCATGCCCAAGCCGCTCTTCTACCAGGTCGTCGAACCACTGCTGCTTGAGTTCGACATGGAGAAGGCCACGCCGCGGACCATGACCCGCTATTTCCTCAAGATCGACGAGGTCTCAACCACCTTCGACGTGAGCAACCAGATGGCCCGGATCGCCGTGGACAACTACCTGAAGAAGGACCGGGCCAAGAGGCGCGAGGAACTCTTCAACTAAGGGGCCCCGGCCCCTTTTTTGCCTAAGTCGTTCCCAAAACCTAGGAACAACTAGGAACACCCCATGAACAAGCTGCAAACGACTTTCAACATGGAAACCAACAATGGAAACCAGAAGAAGGGAGCCCGTGCTCACAACGGCGCGTGGCTCGAAGCGGTGCTGAATCGGATGCGGTTCGGCACGGTCACGTTCCAGGTCCTCGATGGACGGATCATGGACGACCCGAAGCCGAAGCTGCGCCACTCGGGCAAGCCAGGAGGACGGGGTTCGCCTCCCGCCCGTGACCTGAAGGGGCGCTACTGCGGTAGCCGCCCGGATGCGGTCGGGGATTTCCTGGCCGAAGTCGCAACTCTTTCCGGCACCTGGGAGATGACCCTCAAGGTCACCGACCGCGTGCCCATCCATTGGGAGTACGAGGAACTCGAAGCTCCCGCCAATACCAAGCACTAGGAAACTAGTAACAAACCACTAACCGACTGACCGCAGGAAGCGGAGGTCGCTGCCGGATTTCACCCGAGTTGGGTGAATCCACAGCACCTCCGCTTCTTCTTTTGATGGCGGTCGGTCCTCTGGCGCAGAGGCGATTCGGCAGCGGCCCCCTTCCCCGGTCGGGGAAAGGACCCGTTGAACAAATACGAAGGAATCGATGAATTCATCACCACTGTAATCAACAAGGAAATCAGCAAGCTCCTCGGACGCTTCGGCATCACGCCGGACGACGTCCCGGACTTGCAACAGGACCTGCAGGTGCAGGTATGGAAGAAGCTGGCCGGTGAGATAGATCCGGATGCCCCGCACTACCGCGCCGCGGTGCGCCGCACGGTGGACTGCCGCATCAAGGACATTCTCGACCACATCAATGCCGAGAAGCGTCGCACGGACCGTGAGGCCCTGCGACTCGAGGCGCCAGTGGAGGACGACGAGGCAAGCTGCTTCGGCGACCTCCAGGACCTCGAGGAAGCACGCGAGCGTTACGGCGGAGGGCAGCCTGCATGGCACCATCGTCGCCACCGGCGAATTGATGTGATCGAGGCGCTGGCTCGGCTGCCCGGAGAGCTTCGGCACTTGGCCGACACCTTCGAGGAGTTCGGCGGCAACCTCTCGGCGGCAGCCCGTGCACTCGGGATGAGCCGCAAGAAGGCGCGCTGCGACCTTGAGAAGTTGCGCGACTGGCTCGACGGCCTTCTCGAGGGGCCGGACGAGTCGTGACCTCCGCATGGGAGGGGTAGGTGGAACTCCTGCCCTTCCAGATCGACCACGCCCGGCGCATCGGTGACACACTGGTGCGCCGCGGCGTGGCACTCGATTCGAGTGACGCCGGAGTGGGCAAGACCTACGTGGCGTCGGCCACGACGAAACGGCTCGGACTGAAGCTCGCGGTGGTGGCACCGAAGGCGGTGCTCCCGGCATGGGCGCGGGTGGCCGAGGGCTTCGGAGTCGAAGTGGTGGGGGTCCACAACTACGAAGCCGTGCGGCTGGGCAACACCAGTCTCGGTCGCTTCCGTGGCAAGGAATTCATCTGGTCGCTCCCGCCCGGAACCTTGCTCGTTTTCGATGAATGCCAGCGCTGCAAGGGACGCGACACGCAGAACGCACGCCTGTTGATCGCGGCGAAGCGCCAGGGGCTCCGGCTTCTTCTTCTCTCCGCCACTGCCGCCAGCAACCCGCTCGAAATGCGTGCCATTGGCTACGCGCTCGGCTTGCACCGGCTGCAGGACTACTGGCCGTGGGCCCGGGCGCATGGTGTGGCGAAGGGCCGCTTCGGCATGGAATTCGCCGGTGGCCCCGACGACATCGAGCGGATCCACCGGCGGATCTTCCATGAACTTCGGATGGGGGCGCGGATGCGGATCGCAGACATTCCGGACTTCCCGGAGACACAGATCATCGCGGAGCCCGTCGGCACCGGCCGCGAGCGCGAGATCCAGGCGGTCTACGATCAGATGAAGGTCGACCTCAACCGCGCGCTCGCCACCGACGACGAGGAGAAGAAGGAGGAGATCGCCGCCGAACTCGATGCCAGCGCTCCGAACCACCTCACCATCCTGCTGCGCGCCCGCCAGGAGATCGAGGCGCTCAAGGTGCCCACGATCGCGGCCATGGCCAAGGACGCCTTGGACGAGGGAATGTCTGTCGCGGTATTCGTGAACTTCGACGAACCGCTCCACGAACTGGCGAAGCGCTGTGGCACCGACTGCGTGATCCACGGCGGGCAGAACCCGGCCGAGCGCGAGGAAGCGATCCGCCGGTTCCAGGCCAACGAGGTCAATGTGATCGTCTGCAACATCCGCGCTGGGGGCGTGGGCGTGAGCCTGCACGACCCGACCGGGGTGAAGCCGCGCCTGGCGCTCATCAGCCCGACCTTCTCGGCGCAGGACCTCCGGCAGGCGCTGGGCCGAGTCCACCGCGCCGGCGGAGCCCATTCGATCCAGCGGATCCTCTTTGCCGCGGGCACCGTGGAAGAACGCGCCTGCGCTGCGGTGGAAGCGAAGCTCGCGCGCATCGACACGCTCAACGACGGGGATTTGTCGGGGCCGGTTTTCGGAAACGCGCCGCAAGGGAGGGGTATGGACGAAACGCCCCACGCGAAGCACAGCCCGAGTGCCCTTGCCTACAAGGAGATCTGCCCGGGCTTTCAATCGAACAACGAGTCGGGCCCTGCGGCCGAGGAAGGCACCCGCCTGCACGCAGCCCTCGAAACCGGCAAGATCGACGGACTCGACGACGAGCAACTGCAGGTGGTCGAGATGTGCCGCGACTACATCGAATCCCTCGAGGATCAAGCCCGCGGCGAAGGGGAACAGAATCTCGACACCTGGCGCGAGAGGAAGCTTTCCATTTGCGAGGGGCTCACCTTCGGAACCGTCGACTACGTCCTCTTCAACCACCGTCTCGGCCGGGGCGACGTGGTGGACTTCAAGTTTGGTCGGCGCGCGGTTCCCGATGCCGAGGTGAACGCGCAGGTGCAGGCCTACGTGCTTGGAGTGTTCGAGGCCAACGAGCACATCCAGACGATCACCGCTCACGTGTTGCTGCCCCGCCGCGACGAGATCTCGACGGCCACCTACGCCCGCTCCGACATGGAGAAGCTGCGGCTGCGGATCTCGACCATCATCGCCCGCTGCGAAGCAGAGGAACCCGAACTCCGGCCCACCGAGAACTGCCTGTGGTGCGGACGCCAGGCCACCTGCCCGGCGCTCCACCGCCACGCGCTGACCATCGCCGCCGGCTACCAAGACGAACTTCAAATTCCCGAGGAATTCCACCCCGGCCAGATCACCGACCCGAGCGTGATGGCACGGGCGCTGGCCGCAGCCCGCGTGCTCGAAAAGTGGTGCGACTCGGTGAAGCACCACGCGGTGCAGCTTCGCCTCGGCGGCCAGGAGATCCCCGGCCACGAGCTGCGCAGTCGCTCAGGGGTGCGCAAGATCACCGATGCCGTGGCCGCGTGGGCGGCGGTGCAGGACCGCATGAGCCCCGACCAGTTCGCGGGCTGCTGCGACGTTTCGATTTCCAAGTTGGAGAAGACTTTTGCCGAGGGCGCGCCGCGTGGCGCGAAGACCAAGGCGAAACAGGAGCTCGGCGAGGCTCTGGCTGACCGCGGCATCGTCCAGGTCGGTAAGGAATCGTTCTACCTCGCCAAAACCAAACACTAACCATGATTACGTCATTCAAGCGTAACGCAGAGCAGGTCGCCGAATCGCAGGCGGCGAAACCCGAGGATTCGAACCCACCGTCACCGACCGAGGGCACGGATTCGCCCGGCACCAGCCTGGCGATCCCGAGCCAGCCGGTGGAGGGCGAGTTCAACTCCGAGGACTTCATCATCCCGAAGCTCCACCTGGTTCAGGCGGTGGGCCCCTTGAGCGAGAAGTTCACGCCGGGGCAGATCGTCTACAACAAGGAAGAGGTGATCAGCGACGGGACCGAGCCGGTGAACCTGACGGTGCTGCGTATCCGCAAGCGCTACCAGGAGAACCTGCCGTGGGGCGGGGACGAGCTTCCGCGCGTGTTCGACACGCTTGAGGAAGTCCGTGCCGCCGGCGGCTGGATTGACTGGCGCGACAACGAGCGCCCGCCGTTCAGCCCGATCCTCCACGCGCTGGTGCTGATCCGCTCTCCCTTCGAGGAGAACCCGCTCTTTCCCTACGAGTTCGAGGGCAAGGCCTACGGCCTGGCGCTCTGGACGCTGCGGGGGGTGAGCTTCACCCGTGCCGGCAAATCGATCATCACCGCGAGCCAGTTCGCCCTGAAGGACGGGCTGCACCTGGGGTCGTGGTCGCTCACGTCCAAGCGGGACAAGGTCGGCATGAACTTCATCCACGTGCCCGTGCTGCGCCACGAGGCCCGCAATGGAGAGGAGTTCTGCAGCTTCGCCTTGGGGCTTTTGGGGTAGGTGTGCCGGCTCATGGATGGCCGCGGGGGGCGTAGATCCACCCCTGCGGCTATCCTTTGGAGCTTGTGTTCCGGATACGAGTTGCCCGCGTCTGAAGCTCAGAGATCAAGACATCGTTCGACCCTTGTCGAGAAGCAGTAAGGCTACCAAGGCTATGGGGCCACCAATCGCTAGCCAATCCGCTACTTCAGAAACAGACTGGCTCTTGAGTAGTTCAGTCTGTGCTCCGGCAACTGCAGCAATGACGCTCAATATGGCGATTCGGTAGCCCTTGCTGAATACAAGAACGACCGGAAGAGAGGTGCATAAGAAGATGATGCTGCCAGCTACTCGCAAGAGCATTTCGGCGTGGTCCTGGCTGAGATTAAGGTTGGGAAACCTCGTCGTGAACATCGTCGATATAACATCATCGGTGCCCCACATGGCGAGCGCCAAGAGCAACCCCATGCCCATGATTACACATCTAAAGACAAGTATCTCCGAACGTAGTCCCTTCTGGGTCAGCAGTGCTGAATCGAGCCCGCTCTGGAGGGCTGCAAACGCCTTTTCGCTCTTTGACTTCTCAGATTCCAAGGCAAGCCTCCTGTTTCTCTCGCTCTCTGAGATTCTCTGTTGCCGAAGAGCTTCGTCCCGCAGGGCGCGCTGCTTCTCCTCAACGCTTGAGGCGAGAAACTTCTTTAGCTCAAGGGCTACTTTTGGGGTGCTTGCTTCTCTGTAAGGCTCCCCGTCAAGGACCTTTCCTTTCACGTAATCGAAGGCCAGGACCAATTGATCGGGTGGTGTTGCAAGCACGTCCTCGTGCATTTCGCTAATCAGGCGAAGTTCCTGCAAATCGAAAAGATTGTCGCTGGTGGTGTAAGCGTGAATGCTGCTGTCTAGAGCTGACGTAAACATTCCGACAAGTGCATCTTCTGCGCTTGTTTCGAGGAAGGGTGATATCGCCTGTAGGAAGCCAATAAGGGGAAAGCAGAAGGGTAACTGTCCCTTGTCTAGTGCAACTGCTGCGCACTGCAACGTTGCGTCCTTTGTTAGAAACCATGCTTTTGATCCTCGAAGGCGTTCCTCTCGGACTGCGTGGTAGTGGCACGCGTCGTGCCTTTGTACTGATTCGCTCTTGCCCCAGCCTCGCCTTTCAATCGCCGACTCGTCAATGATCCGGCACTCATTCGCGACATTGACGCCTTCTAGGATGTCATCAACGTCTCTGTCGTCGAATACAATCCCTAGCTTCTCAAGATCGCCTTGCGATAGTGCAAATGAATCGAGGTATTCCGACGGGGTTAGGTCGGGATTCTCCCGCCTCTCGAAGAAGTAGCCTTCAAGAAGGTCGTCGCGAGTTCGCTCGGCAAGTTCATGAGGGAGCTTCTCGACGACCGCGGATAGTTCGTCCTTACGATCAATGGTTACCTTGCGGAGTTCGTTAAGGGTAGCGCGCGTAACACGTAGTTCAATTCCTAGGCCCCTTGAGATTCTCACCAGTTCTTCGAGAGAGCTGGTTGACTCACTGGGAATAATGCTGGCGAGCAGGACATTCGTATCGATGTATAGGATCGCTCCTCGGAACGCTTCATCGGCGATTGGGTTGAAGTCCGAATTCTCGAGGCCGAGAAGTTGGGCGACGTAGTAACCTTGCGTAAGTCTGAACTTGAGGCGCTCGTCGTTGATGTCTGTGCTTCGGAGGAATCCCAAGCATCGGGCTTCCAAGGACTCCAGGGCTCCGGCGGACAGCTTGTAGTTACTTGCGACGGATGCGAAGATCCGTCGAGCATCGATTTGCTCAATAAGCTCCGCGCTCGATATTTCCCCGGTGACGAGTCGTGCGATTTGCTGGCCGGCGGATGCAAACGCTCGGGATACGAAGGCCCTGCAGACGGACTCAGCTGTATTTGGATCGCAGGTGGACGAAACATTCGCGAGCATGCTTTTGAGGACAGGAGCGAAAAGCTCTGCCGCAGTGGTTGCAGCTAGGCCCACGACTTCTTGGCCGTTGGCAGACAGATAATAAGCATGGCGCTTCTTCAACTCGGTCTGGCAGACCTTGTTTTGAGTCTGAAGGCGTGCTAGTACGTCTTGAATGATTTCAGTGCGCAGGACTCCAGAATTGTCGTCGACGCGAAGATTCGCTTGGATGCCTCCAATTCGGAGTGGTTCGTCTTCCGATGTTCCGTAGAGTGCAATCAGTATTAGCTGATCTAGCACGCGATCACGGAGTGAACCGGTTTCGGGTGCGTAGCGGAGTAATGCAGCGAAGATTCCCTGTCTTCGCGATTCGACGGTCAACAAAGATTCGTTGTTTGGGAACAGCGTCTTTTGCATTTCTTGAGATTTCGAGATCGGGGCGCGACTAGCGTCTCGCTGTTGGGTAGAGATTGGAAGTCTTTTGATAGTGCGAGACAGAGCCTCCGCCGGGGCAGCGTCTTCGTGGTCGCGGGGCCTGTGCTGCGGGCAATTGAGGATTCGTGCAGTCGGTTTATGGTGAGGGCTTTCTGAACTGAAGTTCCCGGGGCCAATTTCGCCGCCGGTCCCGCAAGGGAGGCAGTATGGACCACCGTACTTGCCAGCCTGGCACCGATGAACGTGGTCGGCTTCACGCCGGCCAGGAGAAGCTCTGTGACTACAATGCCGCCCGGATTGCGGCGGACGCTGCCGATCTCGTCCGATTCGTGAGGGAGTCGGACTGGCGGGCCCTGGCCCGCTCCTGCTTCTGGCTGGCCCGCCAGGCGGAGGTGCAGGTCGAGGCTGAACGAGCGCTCGCGCTCCTTGATGGAAAGGAGGAGGGCGATGGCCGTCGCGGTTGATTTCGAGACCTTCTACGCCCGCGACTACTCGGTCGCCGATGCCGGGATCTGGCACTACGTCACCGAAGCCCGGTTTGACGCCTACTTGGTGGCAATCGCGGGTGAGGGCATCGAGTTCGTCGGGCACCCGCGTGATTTCGACTGGGGCCGGCTCGATGGCCGGGTGCTGGTGAGCCACAACAGCTCGTTCGACGGGATGGTCTACGCCCGGCTGGTCGAGCAGGGGGTCATCGAACGCGGAGCGAAGTTTTCCGAGTGGCCCTGCACCGCGAACCTGGCCGCCTTCTCCGGGGGTCAGCGGGCGCTCTCGAAGGCCGCCAATGGCCTGCTGGACCTGAACCTGTCGAAGGACATGCGCGGCTGGATGAAGGGCCGCACGTGGGAGGATGCGGTGTAGGCCGGTCGTGCCGAGGAACTCCGGCAGTATGCGCTGCGGGACGCCCAGGCCTGCCTTGCCCTATGGGAGCGGTATTCCGGGGATTGGCCAGAGTACGAGCGTGCGCTCGCCCGCCAGACCATGCTCATCGGCTGGCGTGGGGTGGCCGTTGACCGCGAGAGAGTGGATGAAGGAATCGCGCACCTGCAGCGTGTGAAATTCGATGCGGAAGCTCAGATTCCTTGGGCTGACGGGGACGCACCCACTCTCTCTCCGAAGGCATTGGGCGAGGCGTGTCGCATTGCGGGGATCAAGCCTCCGCCTTCGCTCGCCGAGGACGATCCCGGCTGCGAGGCGTGGGAGCGGCAGTATGGTGAATCCTACCCGTGGGTGGGTGCCATGCGCGACTGGCGCAAGGCGAACGCGCTCCTGGAGAAGCTCAAGGTGATGCGGGCGAGGACTCGCCCCACCGACGGGTGCATGGGCTACGGTCTGAAATACTTCGGCGGTCACACCGGTCGCTGGAGTGGAGACGCCGGCTGGAACATTCACAACCTTCCCCGCGGCGAGATGTTCGGCGTGGACCTGCGCGGGTGCGTCATTCCCCGGCCCGGTCACCGGCTCGTCGCCTGCGATCTTTCTCAGATCGAGCCACGGGTGATGGCGTGGTTGTGCGGGGACCATGCGTTCCTCGACCAGCTCGCTCACGGCACCCCGCTCTACGAGGCCCACGCTCGCCGGACGATGGGCTGGGATGGAGGTGATCTCAAAACCGAGGACCCGGACCGCTATGCCCTGGCGAAGGCCCGCGTGCTCGGGCTCGGCTACGGCTGCGGCCCGGCGAAGTTCGGAGCGATCGCCAAGACCATGTGCGGCATCGACCTGAGCGAGCGTGAGGCGCAGGCCACCGTCGCCGCGTTCCGCTCCTCGAACCGAGGCATCGTGGCCCTGTGGAATCGGCTGCAGACGGATTGCCGGCGTGCGGCCCGGGACGGCACCTTCGAGATCGAACTGCCGAGCGGTCGTCGCCTCGCCTACTACAACGTGCGCTCCACCGGCGGCTGGACGTTCCAGACCGAGCGCGGCGGGCGCGTGCAGCGGTTCTACGGAGGCCGGCTCGCCGAGAACCTGGTCCAGGCGACCGCCCGCGACGTGTTCGCCGAGGGGCTGCTCCGGATCGAGCGCGCCGGCATCCCGATCGCCTTCCACTGTCACGACGAGGTGGTCTGCGAGGTGCCGGCTGACACCGCGGCGGAGGCTGCGACCGAGATCGCGAGATTGATGACCACGCCGCCCGAGTGGATGCCCGACATCCCGCTGGCGGCCTCCACTCAAACCCTCTCCCGCTACGCCAAATGACCTCCAATCTGTTCTGCCTGCCGAATCTCTCGTCCTCCAACGTGATCGAGGACACTCCGTGGACCTACCTCAACGGCTCCACGCCGAAGGGGGTGACCAAGGAGGAATTCCAGCGTTGGTGCGCGAAGCCCACCACCGAGAGCCTGTTCTTCTCGGGCTTCGAAGGCACGCACGCTGCCATGCGAGTCAGCGAGGCCAACCCGCCGGTGTTCATGCACGCCGTGGTCGCCGACTACGACAGCCCGGTGGCGCCTGACGAACGGCTCGCATTCCTGCGCCGGGCTTCGAAGGACTATCCGCCGAACTACATCTCGACCACGTTCTCCGGACAGGTGCGGCTCGTCTGGGTGTTCGCGGACCGGGTGCCGGTCTACGGGTGGAAGGTGACAGAAGCGTTCCTTCGCAAGCTCGCTAGCGAGTTGAAGCTGAGGAAAATCTTCCCTGGCCTCGACGAGCAGGCGTTCTTCTCGACCAGCCAGTATTACCACTGCGGCAGCGACTGGCAGCAATTGCACGAGGCGCCGCTGCCCACCTCGCTGCTCCACTCGTGGCTCCTGGCCGCTTCCAAGAAGGGCGACTGGTCGCGCTACGGTGACATGATCCCGCTTACGCGGGTGGCCGAGGCGGTGGAGAAGCGCTTTCCCGGCCGCTGGAGTGGTCCCTTCGACGAAGGGGCGCGCGGCGCACGGTTCTGGGACGACGGAGCTGACAACCCGACGGCGGCCATCGTGCGGCGCACCGGCATGCAGTGCTTCACCGGTCCGAAACCGTTCGTCACGTGGGGGGAGATCCTCGGGCGCAAGTTCGTCGAGCAGTTCCGCGCCGACACCATCGGCTCGGCCATCGACGGGATCTGGTTCGACGGGCGCGACTACTGGCGTCGAGTGGACGGCGTGTGGAGGCTCTACAAGCGGCCGGATATCGCCTGCCACCTGCGGGTGGCACATGGCATCACCGACGAGCGGCCCCAGGGCGCAACGTTCTCGCAGATGGATCAGGTGCTCAACCAGATCCAGTCGGTGAAGGTGGTCGATGGTGCGGCTCCCTTCATCTACCGCCGCGAGGCCATGGTGAAGTTCGGGGCGAAGCGTTACCTCAACATCGCGCGGCATGATCTGCTGAAGCCCGCGGAGGATCCGCAGCCATGGGGTGCAAGCTTCCCCTACATCGCGGCCCTCCTGGACGGCTACTTCGATCCGCCCGAGCAGCTCGACTACTTCCTCTCGTGGCTTGCCTACGCCTACCAGCACGCCCGTGCCGGTCGTCCTCGCAACGGACAGGCGATCTTCATCGCTGGCGACGTGAACCTCGGCAAGACGCTCGTCTCCAACGTGCTCGTCGGAGACCTACTGGGCGGCCACATGGACGCCAGCGACTACCTGCTCGGGGAGAGTCGCTTCAACAAGGAGCTCTTCGAGGTGGGGCTGTGGACGGTGGACGACACCGTGCCCTCATCGGACCCGCGGAAGCAGCAGCTCTACTCGGCGATGCTGAAGAAGATCCCGGCGAACTACTCGTTCCGCTACCACCCGAAGTTCCGCGACGAGATCATGCTGCCGTGGGCCGGGCGGGTGATCATCACCTGCAACGCTGATCCGGAATCGATCCGCATTCTCCCCGACGTGGAGATGAGCCTCCTGGACAAGGTGATGCTCTTCCAGGTGGCGAACGTGGAGCGCGACTTCGTGGATGCCGCCAAGCGGATCCGTGCCGAGTTGCCCGCCTTCGCCCGCTTTCTCGCGGACTACCGGATCCCGGAACACTGCGTCGGGGATGCTCGCTTCGGGGTGAAGTGCTACCACCACCCGGAACTCGTTGAAGCGGCTCAGCAGTCGAGCCGCACCGGCGTGTTCATCGAGATCCTCGAGATGTTCTGCCGCTCGTTGTTCGGGAACTCCGACATCGAGGAGTGGGTCGGCTCATCGAGCCAATTGCTCTCCGAAATGCTGAACGACGAGACCACGAAGCACGTCGCGGAAAAGTACACGCCGGAGCAGCTGGGACGGCTCCTGGGCAAGCTGGAGGCGCAGGGATACCCGGGCGTGAAGCGCATGCCCCGGCAGAACCGGGTGCGCCTGTGGCGCATCACGCGCGACGTGGAGGTTGATCCTGAAAACTGCCCATTCTGATCATGAACCGTTCACTTCCAGGATCCCGCCGGCGGCAGCTACTGTCACCTGTCACCACTACTGTCACCGTCGCAAACTGCTGGTGTGGAGCGCGTTGCGAGGAATCGGTGACAGGTGACGGTTTGCGGAAGCGATTTCTCCTTATCGGGGGGTATCACCGTAGCATTTTCAACACCCCGCGCACACGTAACACGTATGTATGTACTGTCACTAGTGTCACTACTGTCACCACCCCTGCAAAATCAAGGGCTACAGCGGTGACAGTAGGGGTGACAGTAGCGCCTCCCCTCGACTTACTGTCACCACCCTTCGCCCAACCCCGCCGGAAAGGAGGTCGCCATGGCTGCTGACGCCTACGCCGCCGGCCAGTCGGATCGCGACCGGCGCTACCGCGAGGCCTGGGACAGCCCGGAGGCCAAGGCATGGCTCGACGGCCTTGACCCCGCCGAGCGTGCCCGCCTCGAAGCAGACGGACTGCTGGCGCCCATGCTCGCCCACGACGGCTCGTCCAACGGCACCGGCTACAAGGACGACGTGGCGGGTTCCCCGGCGGCCAGTGAGGAAGCTCCCGCGGCGCCGTCCAACGAATCGCTCGACGACATCCTCGCCGACTACCCGCACATCATGGAGTCGATCGAGGAGCGAGCCCGGGCGATGGCTGGCGGAGCGCACGGCGCTGAGCTCCTCCGCAAGCTCGCCATCCTGTTCATCGACCAGGAGAAGCGCGGGCTGCACGCTGACTGCCTGTCGTTCGTGTCAGGCCTGGCGCTGCGCATGGGCGAGAGCGGCACCAGCCTCGCCAAGCGCCACGGCATCACCCGCCAGGCCTTCCACAAGCGCTGCAACGAGCTGCTTGATGAACTCGGACTGCCGCCGTCCCGCGCCATGAAGAGCAAGAAATCCCGGACCAAGTTCCGCACCTCGAACCGCCGGTGGGCCGTTTAGTCGTATCGTTAACGATACGACTAGAACCGAAATTGACACCGCCTCCGGGCCATGACCGACACGATGCTCACCACCGCCGAGAACGCCGTCCAGATCCCCGGAGTGCGCGCCACGCGCATTGGATTGGAGATCGATGACTCGCTCACGCCGGAGGCAGCATCCACCGTCTTCGCCTGCCTGGAGCACATCACCGGCTGCTCGAACTGGCTGTGGGGTGACGCGCTCGCCTTCGCTCAGCGTCACTGGGGAAACCGCTACGTCGCGTCGAAATACAAGGCGGCATCCGAAGCCACGGCCCTCGCCATCCCGACGCTCAAAGCCGCCAAGTTCACCGCGGAGCATATCCCGATCGCTCGCCGCCGCCGCGAACTCACCTTCACCCACCACTGCGAGATTGCCTTCGCCTTCCCGGACGAGGCTGAGCAGGACCGCTGGCTCGACCGGGCGATCGAGGAGGGGATGACCGCTATCGAACTGCGCAAGGCGATCCGGATCTCGAAGCAGGAGATCTTCGAGGAGCCGAACAAGGAGGCCGGCAAGTACAAGCCGGTAGAGGCGCTGATGACGCTGGTCGACTGGTTCCGCAAGCAGGACCCGGCACAGTGGCCTGACGAGCAGCGCGATGCGTGGCGCGAGGACCTCGAGCCCGTCGTCGAGTTCTTCCAACGACTCTAACCACCATGAGCAAGTTCGAGATTACCAGAGACATCTTCGCCGCCATCGGCTTCGCCGCCATCGGCTTCGCCGCGACCTACATCTTCGTCAGCCTGGTCATCGGCAAGCTCCTCTACCTGCTGTTCGCCGCCTGACGGTCGCCATCGCCTAACTTTCGGGGTCCCTGATCGAATCTATCGAACGGGCTTCCCCGCACCGGCGTCCAAAACGCGAGAAACCCGCCATTTCCCACTTCCCACTATTTGCGGGGCGTGGCGCGGGTCGGAAAGAGGCTGCAGGAGGTTGAGCTGCCTCCGCGCCAAGATCTCCACAACCCTTTGATTGCCAGTGGAATAAATCTGATCGGAGTTGCGAGATTCACCTTCATATCTGGGCGGAAACGAGGGATCACACGGACGCAATGAAAGCGGGAAGCCTACCCACCAAGAGGCCCGACAACGATCCGGTCGGGGCATTCATCCGGAATATCAACGAGGCGCGCGACCTGGTCGCCATGATCCAGGCCCACCTCGACGAGCACATGGGCGTCGATCCCGACGCGGTCCACTGGGGCCACGTTGGCGACGCCGGCCGCACGGTCGTGTCGCTCAAGGAGATCGCCGTCGCCTGCAACCTGATCCCGGAGGAATAGGACCATGAAGAAAGCAGACACCACCGCCACCCGGATCGCCCGCGAGGTCCTCGGTCTGGACACCCTCGAAACCCGCCACTCCGACGGCCTCGACTTCCACGACCTGGCGGTCTGGCAGATCCGCGAGGCGCTCGTGGCGGCATACGAGGCCGGCCACCGCTCCGCTACTCCGATTCTCCCCAAACCCAACAACCGCAAAACGAAATGAGCACAAAACAGACAGCGAAGAAGAAGCCCGCGGCCAAGAAGGCTGCGAAACAGACGAAACCGAAGCCGGCGACCAAGAAGCCTCGCCACGTGAAGATCCTCGACCATTCCGCCTGCGCGGTGGCCCGGGCGCTCGGCAAGGCGGGTGTGAAGACCGCCGAGGCCGACGCCATCATGCGCGCCAACGGGGTGGAGATGAGCAAGGCGAGCCTATCGGTGCAGCTCGGATTCGGGCGCAACAAGGACACCTGGGAGAAGCGCGGCGAGCCCGCCCCGCTGACCGCCGCCCAGATCAAGGAGTTGCGGCAGACCGCGAAGCAATAGACCCGCAGCCATGAGAATCTACCGCAACCACTACTCCACTGAAGGCGGCAACTCGGCTGGATTCTCGTTCCACCCGAGCAAGCGAGACGCGGTCCGTGCGGCACGTGAGCATCTTCGCAAACTGGCCGAGCAGGCGGAGCCGTTGCACGAGACCGCCCGCTTGTTCGAGGTGCCGACCACCAAGGCGGCACTTATTCACTGGCTCAATCTCTACGCCGAGCACCCGGACAATGGGTGATAGGCTGTTTCCTGGTCTTGCCTCTAGTCGACGGAATGGGAGAATCGGCCCATGGCCAGTGCGAGCAGGCTGATAGGAGATTATCTGGCAGAGCGGGACGCAGATGCCCGATACGCATCGTTTGACTACTGCTACGGCTACTTCCGTTCGCTGAGCGGGAATACCTCCGCACTCAAGGTACCCCAAGAAGCTCAGAGTGCGTGCATGCAGCTTATGTGCTATCTGGCCAGCTGGGGGATGTTCCGCGGATCGAGCCGCCTGCTCCGGGAGAAAAGCATGCGACACTTCCTGCCATTCGTGCGGGAGATAGGTTCGGGTCAGTTCGACGAGCTTTGGGAGATCGATTGCGACGACTACTCGGACGAGAATATCCGGACGTTGATCGGTGCCTATGAAGAGATTCGGCGTCTGGTGGTGGTCGGAAGCCAGCAACCAATGATCCTTGTTACCAAAGTGATGCTTGGCGCTTTTGGTTGCTGCCCGGCATTCGACACCCAAGCGACCAACACCCTGAGAACCCGTTACCCGAAGAAATCGGGTGCAGGGGGGTCGGGGTTCCGCCGCTTCAATCGTGATGCGCTGAAGCTGGTCGCCAAGTGCTACGACGAGAACCGTGCCGTGGTTGATGGATTCGCGGCATCAACGAAGGTGCTCGGTTTCAGTTCGGGTAAGTCGACAAGGAGGCGTTATACCAAAGCCAAGGTGCTCGATATGCTGCTCTTTCGTGCGAACGGGTCACCGTTCACCCCTTGAGGACATCTCGGCTCCTTGTTCCACTTCCGCCGCTTCGCGCCCCACTATCTTGAGCATGGTGGCGGCCGCGGTCTGCATGGCCTCACAGTCAAGGTAGTGGTTCGGCCGGGATCCGATCTGCTTCCAGATCCAGTTGCCGCGTTCCTTCACCCGCTGCTCGCCTTCCATCTGGGCGAGGTAGTCCTCGTCGATGTCGTCGGGGATTTCCCAGGTCGGGCCGGCTCCCGGATCCTGGTTGCGGCGGAGACGGGCGAGCGTGTCCTTGATGTTGAGGTTCGACCAGTAGTGGACGACGCAGCTCTGACGGTGGGTCAGGACCACCTTGCGGCGTGGCGAGTAGAACCGCTGGATCCGTTGGCCGCCGCGGCTCTTATGGGGGAACACGAGGCGCCGGTCACCAATCAAGGCGACCCAGCCCCTCTTCGCACATTCGCGGTAGACGTCGTAGGTCGCGTAGCCGGCATCGACGAATGTCAGCGACGGGTGGATCCCGAATCGTTCCTGGACTTCCTCGACGTCGGTGAAGGTCAGAACCCGCTCGTTCCAAACGAGGCACGAGGACCCGTCTGCCGACCACGAGCGCACCACCAGGAACATGTGGTCGAGCTGGCAGTCCACCGTCAGGAACCGTAGCGGGATGAGCCCCTTGCGTTCCGGCAGCGGGGCGGCCAGCACGGCACCGGTGCGCGGGGTGATCGCGCCTTCCTCCTCCCACGTCTCGCCGCGCTTGTATCCGGACTTGGTGATCTCGAGCTTGTAATCCTCGACGTATTCCCGCCACGGAAGCCCGAGCCGCTTCTGGTAGAACTGCTGGAGCAAACTCACGTCCCCCTTCCGCGCCGCCGCCTTCGCCCGGAGGTAGAGTTCCGCGAGTTGGCCCCAGCCCATCGCGCACAGGGCGTTCCAGTGGAACCCGACGTTCTGAGCGGCGGCCTTCGGGTTCATCCGGACGAAGCGCCCCGTCGCATTCAGTTCCCGGCGCGCCCGGTCGCTGTCCTCGTAGTGGTGACCGCATTCCTCGCAGCGCAGCGCCGCCGTCCGGCGCACCTCCTCGAAGTCCCACTCGCCGAACTCATCCTTCGCGCTCTTGCTCCACTCGACGCATTCCCACTTGAACGGCTGGCGGTGGCCGCATTCCAAGCACTCGAACGTCCACTCGCGCTGGTCGGTGGTGAGGAACTTGCGGTGGAAGTCATCGTCCTCCTCGCCGCCCTGGCTCATCCAGATGCACTTGCCCAGCCACCCGAACGCGGTGACTCGGGCCTCGGCCTCCGCCATGTGGCCCGGCGGGTAGTTCCAGCATTCATCAGCAAAAATCCAGCGGATCGACCGGCGCTGCAGGTTCGTCTTGTTGTGGGCTCCGACTACCCACAGCGGCATCCCGTTGGCGAAGTGGATCGTGCGGTTCCGCTTGTGGTGCGGGTTGGCCGGGTAGAGGGCGCGCACCGCAGGGCACTCGTCGAAGAGCTTCTGCAACCGGGCCTCGCTCTGGTCCTTGGCGTCCTCGTCGGTCTCGTTGAGCCAGAGGGTGGGCCCCGGCAGGTTGGCGATCACGTGGCAGAGGCAGAGTTCGGCGGCGATCGTCTTGGACGACTGGACAGACGCCAGCACGCACACCTGCCGCACCGCGGGATCGACCATCGCCTCC
The DNA here is from genome assembly GCF_044385805.1 of Haloferula sp. A504. Classification (NCBI taxonomy): domain Bacteria; kingdom Pseudomonadati; phylum Verrucomicrobiota; class Verrucomicrobiia; order Verrucomicrobiales; family Verrucomicrobiaceae; genus Haloferula; species Haloferula sp. A504. The sequence continues at coordinate 7,843 of NZ_JBISBU010000068.1, read as the reverse complement.
ATCACGTCGCGGATCCATGGTGAGTTCTCACTACGGAACCGGCCCGGCACGGGCGAGTAGGGGATCGCGTTGATGTGACGCTCGGCCCATTCCCACGGCGGGGCCTTGTCCGGCGGTCGCCATGCTTCCCGCCAGATCGCTTCCAGTCGCTCCGCTCCGTTCATGCCCCGGAGCACAGGTCAACGATGCGGCCGACCACCGCGGGCGTGAGCTGCCGGTCGACCAACCGCAGCACCCGCCAGCCGGCGAGCGCGGCCTCGAGGTACTTTTCGGCATCCGCCGTGAATCCACGCGGCGTGGTGTGGCGGCCCCGCACCCAGATTCCTCCCTCGATCTCGATCAGGGTGCGGCTCGGCAGGTGGGCGAAGTCGGCCCGCCATTTGCGGGTCGGATGGAACCGGAACTCGCGTTCCAGCGGCGGTCCGTCGAGGGAGCGCCAGAGCATGGCGAACCGCGCCTCCAGCGGGGAGCGTGTCCGTCGCCGCACCCGCTTCCTCACTTCGGCCCCTCCTTCCCCTGGTGGAGGAGAGCGAATGCTTCGGTGACTGCGGACTCCAGTTCGCGACGGATTCCGTGGGCGTCCTTGCCGGAAAGCACCGGCGGCATCTCGTTGAGGAGCCGGGTTTCCAGCAGTGCCCGGGCACGACCGACCAACCGGGTCCACGTTTCCCGCACCTCGCTGACCAGCACGTAGTCGCCCTTCTTGATGGCGACCTTGAGCTCCCGCTCCTCGACCTCGGCCAGGAGTTTCCGGGCCTTGAGCGCCTCCTCGTTGCCATGGACGGAATGGCCGCCCTTCAGCCCGCGGACGCGCACGAACTCGCGCCACTCGGCCACAGGGTGCGCGCCTGCAGCCGTTGAGGCCGGGGCCCCGGGGAGTTTGCGCCAGGCGGTGATGGTGCGCCGTGTGACGCCCAACAGGGCCGCGAGTTCGACCACGGTTTTGGCGTAGGCCGTGGAATCCGTGCTGCCCGCGGCTCGCGCCTGCACTCGGGCGCGCTCGGCGACCGTCAGGGTTTTGCCGGACTGGACCTTTTTCAGGATATTGGAGAAATCAAGATCGAGGACCTTCTCGGCCACTTCCGGTTCGATATCCACGGGCATGCAGCCTCGTTCCTCGTGTCAAAGGTGCCGTTGACACCTGAGGCGCGGCATGGAGACCGCTGAATCCGCCCCGCCCGCCGATCAAAAACCGAAGGCCAAGGCGCTCGCCGGCGGAGTGGAGGTGTGGTGCTCACACGAGCGGTTGGTGCCGGTCGATGAGTTGAAACCGAACCCGCGTAATCCGAATACCCACAGTGACGGGCAGATTGATCTCCTGGCGAAGAACATCCGCTACTTCGGCTGGCGGCACCCTATCACGGTTTCTTCCCGCTCAGGCTTTATCGTCGCCGGCCACGGGCGGTTGATGGCGGCGAAGAAACTCGGCCTGGAACTGGTGCCGGTGGATTTCCAGAGCTTTGCCAACGACGACGAGGAACTCGCGGTGCTGGTCAGCGACAACCGCCTGGCCGAACTCGCCGAAACCGACGAGGACGAGCTGAAGGCACTCATCAAGGAACTCGACGGGCAGATCGATCTCGACCTCACCGGCTTCGACGCCATTTCGATCGACGAGTTGTTCCCTCCCGAGACGAAGGACGAGGACAACACGGTGCCGGCGCCTCCCCCCAACCCCCTCACACGTCCGGGTGATCTCTATCTGCTTAGGGACCATCGCCTGCTCTGCGGGGATTCCACCAGTGCCGAGGATGTGACCCGCCTCATGGACGGGCAGCGTGCGGTCCTGTTTGCCACCGACCCGCCCTACCTGGTTGGCTACGATGGCACGAACCACCCCGGCACCAGCCGCACCAAGAACACCGACTGGTCCGAGACCTACGGCGCGACCTGGGACGACGCCGACCTTGAGCGCAACAACGACCTCTACGAGCGCTTCATCCGTATCGCCATCGAGCACGCCATCCTGCCCGACGCGGCCTGGTATTGCTGGCACGCCAGCCGCCGGCAGATGATGGTCGAACAAGCCTGGGAGAAGAACGGCGCCTTCGTCCACCAGCAGATCATCTGGCATAAGCCGAACCGCCCCATCCTCACGCGCTCGTGGTATCTCTGGGCGCACGAACCGTGCTTCTTTGGCTGGATCAAGAGCCAGAAGCCGCCGCGGGCCGACAGCGAGCACCTGCGCAGCGTCTGGAACATCGACGGGATCAATAACGACGAGCGGCCCGACCACCCGACGCCGAAGCCGCTGGAGTGCTTCGCGATTCCGATGCGCCAGCACACCCGGAAGGGAGAACTCTGCTACGAGCCGCTCACCGGGTCGGGCAGCCAGCTGGTTGCCGCCGAGCAGCTCGGCCGCCGCGTCTTCGGCATGGAGATCTCGCCCACCTACTGCGACGTGATCGTCAAACGGTGGCTCAACCTCGGGGAGGGCCGCACGGCACGGCGGATTCGCGACGGGGTGGAGGAGGACGTGACCTCCGAATTCACCGAGCCTGTTGACACCGGGGAGGAGGCACCATGAAGAAAGTTCCCTTCCTTCGCCTCCTGACGGCAGTCGGTTCCGCTCTATCGGCCGTGGCCCTCCTGGACCTCACCGGCGTGGCGAACGTGCTGAGCCCGGGGCTGTCGAATTACCTGCTCGCAGCCGGCCCGATCGCTCTCGCGCTGAAGGAACTGGTCGTGGGTGTCGGTGACATCCTCGATGACGGGAAGGCGAACCGTTCGTTCAAACTTCCGCTTCTCCTGCTCGCTTTCGCTCTGCTGGCGACCCCGTTCCTGTCGTCCTGCACACTGGACACCCGGACCGGCACCGCCACCCTCGAGGCCGACGCCGAAACTGTGCGTGCGATCAACGAATTGGTGCGCACCGTGCGCGCCGACAAGTAGGTGCGATGAGCTTGGCACTCTGGAAGGAGATTCAGGCCTTCGTCGGTGTAACCGCCGATGGAATTCCCGGCCCGATTACCGCAGGGGCAGTCGCTGCAAAACTTGGTCTCACTCGTCCGACCCCTTCCTTTGACGCCCGCTCGGAGAAGAACATCGCCACGCTGGTTCCACGGGCGCAGTCGAAGGCTCGCGAATGGCTGGCCAGGTGCCGGGCCGAGGGGATTGCTGTGAAGGTGATCTGCGGCACTCGCTCCAATGCTGAACAGGCGGCACTCTACGCCAAGGGTCGCTCCGCACCCGGGCCGAAGGTGACCAACGCGAAGCCCGGCTATTCCTGGCACAATTTCGGAGTGGCCTGGGATTTTGTGGTCTTTGATCCGGCCGGGCAGCCGCTTTGGGACAGCCCGCTGATGGACCGATGCGGAAAGGTCGGCGAGGACCTCGGCCTGGAATGGGGCGGACGCTGGAAGGGCTTCAAGGACAAGCCACACCTGCAGTTGAAGCTGGGTATTTCCTTAGCTGAGGCGCGCAGCAAATGGATGCCCACCTCTCGCCCGCACGAGGACTGAAGTGTAGATCCGCATTTTCTGGTCTTGGGACTTAAGGTCGACAGGATCTGTTTCAATGGAATAACGTTTCGTAGCGTTACGACGAAACTTGACCTCCAGTTGGGTGCCCCACACCAAGCCCTGCGCAGCCAGGGCGGCGTGCACGAAGCCATTCATCAAAATAGTGTTGCAGCCTGCCAAATGAGCCCAGAAGAACCCGTTCCCGCCCCGGGATTCCCAGACCTGATGCTTCTTCAGTTTGGGATCCGCCGAGAATTGCCCCCAGACGGGCTTACGCCTTCACCAATTCCGTTGAGCGCCATCTATGGCGTTGGAAAAAAGACTTCAGAAAAACTGCAAAGTTGTGGACTTGATTCAGCTGGTCAGTTGGCAGCCCTCAAGAGCCAGGAGATTCAGTATATTTCCCATCAAACGGGTCTTTCCGAAGTTCGATTAACCCAATTTGTGGAAGCCGCTAATGACTTATTCATCATGCTCTCTCGGGAGAGGCTCTTGGACGAAATGCTCGAAGAGGGTTTTGAATCAACTCCAGATGCCTCCTCCAATCGATCCCTTATTACCCCCGATGTGCTATTCGCGGTAGACAAGCTAATATCAGGTGAACACGAGCCAAATGTTAACAACTTTCACAGTCTGTGCTCGTTGGCTGAGGCCGTGGTCTTCTTTGAAGAAATTGAAACTCCTTACACACCCAGCGAGGCCCAGGCCTTTGAGCAGGGAGATGTTGCTGCAACATTCAAAGAACTCCTTGAAGGACCAGAACTTACAAGCCTCTCAAGTTCATGGGGCAAGGCACCTGTTACCGATATTCTGGAGGGTCAATCGGTAATCAAAGCGGGATCCCAACTTTCTGATGCTAGTAAAGACGTCGGCCTTTTGTCCATTGGCCCATTCTTTTTTGAGGGTCGGAATCCTATCGGGCCAGCTATCGTGGACGAAGAGCAAATCAGGAAGTTGTGGAGCTATTCAATATCAAGCGATCTTCCTCTTATGGAGCTTGTCGGATCCAAGCTAATGCTCCGCCATGATAGTGATCACAGAAGTTCGCATTACCTCGTTCACACAATGGTCTATCCGGCAAGGCTGCTCGCTACCTGCGCGGAGAAACAAGGTATTAGTTTCTGCTGTGATCTCGCACACCTGCCACTTCTTGTGAGATCAAAGCAACCGCCAAGACGTGTCCATGACATGTTCAAGCACTTGGACAACCGATACCAGTCCTTGGCAATCCGGCTCTATGAGAGTAAGCGCCTTGTTCGAATGGCTATTCCTATGCTGACGGCAATTCTATTGCAGAAGAGCAAGAGCAGAGAGCAAATACCACTCCAGCTACTTAAGCTAAGGGAAGAGTTCTCCGATATTCGAGCAGCCGTCACAGACTACGAAGATAAATTAAAGCTGTGCGAAACCCTTGGTGATTTCCAGGATCTTGACTCGGACTTGCAAGCAGCCATGTCGGCGGTTCTTCGTCATACAATGAAACGAAGATCTCGCATCGTGAGGCGGATCTTCGATGTGGTTAAGAGTGCCTCCATTTCCGGAATAGTGAGCGAGTTCCTTGAGAGAATGCTGACCCGGGATGAAGATAGAATCGCAATTGGGCGATTCCAAAGCTTTTTGAACATTTGGCAAACAGCGAAGCAGATCCCCGACTATGATCGTCTTTTGGAGAAAACATTTGGAGTCGGTCTATCACAGAACGAGTGGCGCATATACATGGACATAGCTAACGGGCTTCAAAAAGTGAGTAATGACAGAGGATTTGTGATCGAAGATTCCTGATTTTCCCGGCCCGGCTTTGTAAGTTCGATTGAGACGCGGCATGGCAACTTGCTCAGTATTGACAACCAATAATCTGCGCGTGGACCCCTCAGCTTTCGACTAATCGTTTAGGCAGCGGCGGCCTTGCTGAGCAGGTTCTGAGTCTCCGTGTTGTTGTTGACACCCGCCGCCGGACATGGCCCGCGGCCTCTTCACAACCGGATTCACCGTCGCCGAGATCCTCGCCATCCAGCAGCGAGCCAAAGACCTGCTGCTGGAGGGCAAGACGATCATGAACTGGAACGACGCCGAGACGTCGGTCGGAAAGCAGTTCTCGATGCCGGTAGCAGACGTCCTTGAGGAATGCGTCCACGGGCTGCGGGTGCTTGACCCGGAAACCTACGGCCGCGTCCGCATCGCCGGGGCGTCCTTTATCGAGGGCCACCTGCCGAAATGACCCTGCGTTCCATCGCTGCGCAGTTGCTGCCGCCCATCTTGGTCCCGAAGGCCTGGTCCTCGCCCTTCGAGGCGGCGAACTGGTCGTCGCGCCGGGGCAGCGTGCCGGGTGCCTCGCCCACCGACGCACGCCAGGAGCTCACCTCTTCGGTGCGCACCGAATTGGTCCGCAAGTCCCGCTACCTGCACAAGAACTCGGGTTTCGTGCGCGAACTGGTCGCCAACATGGCGATCTACTCGACCGGCGACGGGATCCGGATCCAAGCGCAGTCCGGGGATGCCGGCTGGAACCGCGCCGCCGAGGAGTATTTTTCCTTCTGGTCCGCCCGCTGCGAGGTGACGCGGCGGTTTTCCTTCGAGGAATGCCAGGCACTGGTCTGCCGCGGCATCGACATCGATGGCGAGTATTTCGTTCACAAGACGCGGGACACCGAGGGCGAACCGCGCCTGCAACTCATTGAATCCCACCGGATCGGCGACGAGTTTGGCTCGAAGGATACCATCGACGGCGTGGGACTGGACGGCTGGGGCGCCCCGGTGTTCTACCGGGTGCTGGAGGACAACGGAAAGGGGCGTGACCTGCCGGCCCCCTCGGTGCTGCACCTGTTCGAGCCGGAATGGGCCGGGGGCGTGCGCTCCCACCCGACGATCCAGCACTCGATCAACCACGTGCTCGACGAGATGGAACTCCTGGCTCTGGAGAAGCACGCGGTGAAGGACAACTGCGACGTCGCCCGGGTGCTCAAGACCGGTCGCGGCGAGATCGACGACAACGGGGATTTCGTAGTTGGAGGAACCGGTGGGGCGGGTGAGGGCAGTGACCCGGTCAGCCTACAGCGGATCATCGGTGGCAAGCTGGTGGCCCTCAAACCCGAGGAATCACTCGACAGCTTCCAACCGAATCGCCCGTCGCCCACCTTCACCGGATTCCTGGAACACCTGCGCCGCGACTCGGCCCTTGGGGTGATTCCGTTCGAGTTCGCGGCGGATTCCGGCAAGATCGGTGGCGCGGGCGTGCGGTTGATCGTGGCAAAGGCGGACCGGCGATTCTCGTTCCGCCAGATGATCCTCGAACGCCGCCTGCTCCGCCCGGTGTGGGCGTTCGTGATCGGGGATGCAATCGACCGCGGGTTGATCGATCCCGTGGCCGGTTGGTGGAAGATCAGCAGCACCCCACCCAAGCGGGTGGTTGTAGATTCTGGACGGGAGGCCCAGCAGAACCGGGCGGACGTCGAAATGGGCCTTAAAACCCTGAGCGACCACTACGGCGAGTTGGGGGCCGACTTCGGCGAGGAGGTCGAGCGCCGCGCGGCCGATGCGCGCCTGATTCTGGAAACCGCGGAGAAGTTTGATGTGCCGGTGGAGATGCTTTGGAAGCCAGGAGGTCGATCTGTGACACAATGAGTCCGCATCGCAACCGTTATCTCCAGGGGCCGGGAGAGGGAGGCTCTGAGGGAACCCCTATTTCAGTAACTCAGGGTCTACCCAAACGGCCCAAGCTTCACCGATCCACCCATGACTCTTTACCTGTAAAGTTATCTCAAATACGCCCCGGATATCGATTTTGAATTTCTCAGTTCTTCTACTGCGGGTAAGCGGATCAGATTCCCAAAGCACCTTGTCGCCATCAAGAATACGAAAAGTCATCGCCGAATGAGGCCTTGTTCTGTCGACGATGGCCGCCACTCCTCTAAACTCTTCAAATGATCCATTCAATCGATATGTAACAGAAGAAAACTGATCCTTCGCCGGGTGAGTAAAGAGAGAGTGGTCAGGAACCTTTCCGTTCACAGTGATGTCACGATCATCGAAGTTTTTCCCGTGCTTTCCCAACTTGTTGAGCACCTTCACCTTTGACTCTCGCATGTCGTCAAGATAAACAGAACTGGAATATGCGGGCTGAAAATCGAGGTAGACCTGGGCAATCCTGTTGGCAATTTCAAGATTTCCCTTTCTGGTGTAGGCGACTTGCTGGGCTTTTAGTTGTTCAACAAAGATCTTATCAATTCCAGCGATTGCATCGGCACGCTGATCTATTAGCCGTTGAGCATCTCGTGGCACCGGATTTTCATTATACTTCTCGGCATCATTATTTCGGATTTCTTGAGTGTGGCAGATATAGTCATCATTGCGGCTGCGTATTAACTCCCGATGATAGAATTGAA
>NZ_JBISBU010000067.1:0-25506 GCF_044385805.1 Haloferula sp. A504 | reverse complement strand
ATCTACCATCTACCATCTACCATCTACCATCCACCATCTTCAAAAATCGAGATAGATCTCGCTGCGGCGGTTGGCGCGGCGGCCCCGGGGGTTGTCCTCGCCGTCCTCGGTGAAGTTGGGGCGGCGGGGAAAGGTCTGGCCCTTGGCAACGGTTTCGATCTGCACCTGCGTCACGCCGCACTCGACGAGAAAGTTCTTCACCGCCTCGGCGCGGCGGGCCGAGAGATTCTCGTTGTAGTCCTCGGTGCCGAGGGCATCGGTGTGGCCGGAAATCGTCAGCTTCTTCCCGGGATCGATGCGCAAGAGGTCGGCGACGATCTCGAGCTGGCGCTGCGTGCGCGGCGTGAGCGTGTCGGCATCGAAGTCGAAGTAGAGCACCAGGGTGTCGCCACCCTTGGGATTCTTGAGCAGCGGGGTGTAGTACACGTCGCCACCGCCGACGCGGCGCGCGTAGTCGGCCAGGAGTTCGTCGAGGTTGATCTCGCGGACCAGCCAGTCGGACTCCGCGTCGTTCCGGCCGACCGTCATCGAGAACTGCGCAATCTCCGATCCGTCGCCGGCCAGCACGTTGATCAGGTAACCGGCGAGATTTTCGCGCTGGAACATCGCCCGCAGCGCCTTTTGCTCGCGCAGCTGGTAGCCCCCCTCCTCGAACAGGATGCAGAGGCCGGCGATCTTGGCATCGGAGACTTCGTCGGCATCCACGAACTCCTTCGCCCGCTCGAACTCCTGGCGCAACGCGGCCTGGAGAAAGGCGTCGGCGATCCCCAGCGAATCGACGAGGACCGCGCGCGGCACCGCCTCCCCCGGGCCGGGCGGCAGCGTGAGCGACCCCACCCGCCATCCACCATTCTCGCGGACCAGGTCGAAGAACAACCGGTCGCGGCCGGGCTCGGCGCCGTCGAGCAGCAGCGCCCAGCGGGTGCGGGCATTGATTTCCATCTCGCCGACCTCGCGCGCGGGATTCGGGCGGGCGAAGCGCAGCGGTCCGGCGGCGGCCAGGGCGGCGAGCTTGGTCCGGGTGGACTCGTCAAGGGCGTCCGACCCGATCAGGCGGGCCGCCGCGGCCAGGTCGCCCTTTTCGAGGGCTTCGCCGATCTCGGCCATCAACTCGGCGGGATTCCGCTTCGAGATCCCGACCCCGGCGTTCCTCAGCGCCTCGGCGGGATCGGACGGGGTATCCACCTCCTGCTCGGTGAGCGCCGGAATGGGCGGCTTGGGCGGCTCCGGGTCCTCGATCGAGGGTCGTTCAACGATGACGGGAACCGGCGGCGGCGGTTCGATGTCGGGCTGACGGTTGAGAAAGAGCAGCGTGACGACCCCGCCGATGACGAGCGCCGCGAAGAGCCAGGGAAGTTGGGATCGTGACATGGGATCGGAAGGGGCTTGGGAAACAAAGCGACCGGCAAGGCCGGGATCAACCCGCGATGCGGCGGTGCTTCATGATCATAGCGTCAACCAGCGGAAATCTCGGTGAAAAACCTCGTCGGCCTCATTCCGGGGCGGAGAGCGAGGGCAGGGTGACCCGCACGGCACGGTTGCGACGGACGATCTGCAGGGTCGTGGCCTGGGCCGCCGCCGAGGCGACCAACTGACGTTCGAACTCCTCCACCGAAGACACGGTCATGCCGTTGATCCCGACCACCCGGTCGCCGACGATCACATTTCCCGCCGCCAGGGAGTCGCTGAGAATCTCGCTGACGGTGACACCGATCCGTCCGTCGTTCGGGTTGCGCGTCACGATGCCGACCTTGCGCAGGACATCGGCCACCTCGAGCCGCGAGGTGGGGCCCGGGGACGACGACTCCTCCGGCTCCGGCATCGCGGCCCGCGCCTCCTCGATGACCGCCGTCATCGACTGCGTGCGACCATCCCGCCAGACCTCGATTTCCACCGTCTCGCCGACCCGCGAGCGCTGGACGAGGGTGAACATCTCGGAGATCGAATCGACCGGCTCGCCATCGTAGCTCACGACCACGTCGCTGGGGCGCAGGCCCGCCTTTTCCGCCGGTGAGCCGGCGCTGACCGAGACCACCCGGGCGCCCGGACCCTTGTAGCCGATCTGGCGGCGGAAACCCGGGTCGAGATCGAGGTCGAGCATCCGCACACCGAGAAATCCGCGGATCGGACGGCCCCGCTCGAGAATCGCCTGCAGCGCGTCGCGCACGTCGTTGGACGGAATCGAGAAGCCCACGCCCTGGAAGCCGGAGTTCACGCGGTCGTCGGGACGGTAGATGGCGGAGTTGATGCCGATGATCTCGCCCTGGAGATTCACCAGCGGCCCGCCGGAGTTGCCGGGATTGATCGCCGCATCGGTCTGGAAGAGGTCGCGCTGGGTGTCGGAAAGCGACCGCTCCATCGCCGAGATGATGCCCTGGGTGATCGTCTCGCCGAGCCCGAAGGGATTCCCGACCGCGAAGACGATCTGCCCGCGCCGGACCCCGGACGAGTCGCCGAACTTGAGCGGCCGGAACTCCGCCTCGCCCTTGATCTTGAGCACCGAGATGTCGAGCAAGGGATCGTCCCCGATGAGCGTGGCGGGAAAGACCCGGCCATTGTGCAGCCGCACCTGGATCTCCTGCTGGCCGCGGATCACGTGGTGGTTCGTCACCACGTGCCCCTCGTGGGTCACGATGACCCCGGAGCCCTGGCCCTGGGTCGGCACCGGGCGGACGAACTGGCGGCCGTAGCCGTCGAGCAGGCGCTCGGTGCGCACACCCGCCGTGTCGATGCTCACCACCGACGGCACCACCGCATCGGTGAGCCGGGCATACTCGTCGTTGAGCCGCGACAGCAACTCGACGTCGTCGAGTTCCAAGGGGGCCTTCTGCGGCAGGGTGAACGACTCCGGCCGGTAGGAAGCCGGTTCGCCTCCGAAGAGCGACTTCAGCCCGTCCGGGCCATTGCGAATGAAATAGACGACCGCAAAGGCGACCGCGAACACGGTCGCCAGTTGCAGCAGTCGACGCAGGCCTTCGTTCATAATTACTGTTAGATGAGCGGACCTTGTTCTGTTAGAGTCCCATATCCTCGAGGATTTCCGGGTCTTCCATCAGCTTGCGGTAGGTGTTCCCGACCGTCTCGAGCTTGCCGCCGAGCCGGGCGCCGAAGTCCTTGCCGGACTCGCCGTCCCCGGGACCTCCGGCCACCGCCTTGCAGACGGCGGTCACGGCCGCGTGGTAGTCCTTCAGCCGCGGATCGATCGCCCGGGCCAGCTTGTCGAGCTCGTCCACCGCCGCCTCGGCGTCGCTCACGGTTTCCTTGTCGAAGTCGAAGGCGTCGCCCCCGTCCGGGTCGATCTTGCTGGTGAAGATCGCGCGACCGAGATTGCGGAGGGTGCCGGAGGTGGTGATCTCGATCTGGCTCATCGTGCCCTGGACGGTGAGCACCTCCGGTGCCTTGCCCTGGCCTTTCTCGAGCAGCAGCCTGGCGGAAAGGTGGTTGGGCATGCGCTTCATCACCGCCTCGAGCCGGGTCTGCACGGCCGACTTGCCCAGGGAATCGGGCCCGGCGTCCTTGACCGCGTCGGCGACCTGGCGGAAGAGTCCGAGGGTTTCGACGATCTCTTCGGGCTTGTCCGCGCGGGCGATCTCGAGGGCCTCGTCGTAGTCTTTCAGCGTGAAGATCTGGATGTCGAGCAACTGGTCGATGCCGTCGAGCAGCAGCACGTCGCCGATCTCGCCGGCATTGTCTTCGGGGATGCCGACGATCCGGCAGCCGCGCTTGGTCGCCCCGCGGATCTTGGCGGCCGCACCGCCGATGCGCTGGACCATGCCGTCGGCCGTCATGTCGCCGGTGCAGGCGAAGTCGTCATCGAGCTCCACGCCCGAGAACAGGGAATCGAGCACCAGCGTGAAGGCGGTCGCGGCCGAGGGGCCGTCCTTCGGCACGTACTTGTCCTGGAAGCCCAACTCGATCTTGTAGCCCGTCGGAATCTTGTCGGGATCGCTGTCGTAGCGGATGCGCAGGAACTTGATCACCTCCTCCAGACAGCCTCCCATCATTGGGCCGACGTCCTGGTTGAAGGTGAAAAGCAGGTCGTCGACGTCCTCTTCGCGCAGCGCGGTGGCATTCACCATCGACGCGGATCCGGCGAGGCTGCCATTGCCGAGCTGGCGGACGACGAGCCCGTTCACCCGGCTCTGCGGCTGCGCGAACCGATCGCCCTTGCCGCCCGGCATTTCGACTTCCTTCTTTTCAAAGACCGCCTGCTCCTGCTCCCAGGGATTGAGGGAGTGGCGGATCGGCGAGCCGAGCATGCCGGTCCACTTCGCCTTGTGGCCGGCCTCCTCCAGCTTGTCGCGGGCCTCTTCCAGGCGCTCGGAGGACGATCCGTCCGGATCCAGGCGCAGTGCGATGTCGGCGATGTAGGCGGCGCAGATCTGGTTGGCCTCGTTGTCCTGCTTGCGCATCAGGGCGCGCACCGCGCTGGCCAGCCGGCGGCTGACCCGGCTGCGGTCGGCCGACTCCGAAAGGGTCTGGCCGTTTTCCTTCAGCTGCGCCAGCACGTCCGCCAGCCTATCGTTGTCCTTGTCGAGGCGGTGCGCGATGGCCAGCGCGTGCGAGCGCAGCTCGAAATCGACCTCGTCCTCGGAATCGAAATCCCGCGCCACCGAGACGAGCGAACTCACCGCGCCGGACCGGTCGAAACGGTCGAGCTCGACCTTGTCGACGTCGAAAATCTCCTTCTCCAGATCCGGGGGCCGGTAGCTGTCGGCCCGCGCGAGCGATCCGAGACCCAATCCAGCACCGACGACGAGCCCGAGAATTCGCTTCGACCACATGGTTTTCGGATATAGCCCGGAACCCCGCATGGAAAGGCAAAAGCCCGGGACGGGTGGACTCTCTCAGTCGTCCTCCCAACGTTTCTCGAACGGGATGGTGTAGTCGTCCCCGTCGCCAATGGCGGCGGTGAGCAGCTTCATCGTCTGCACGTAGCTCTTCAGCGTGGGCAGCACGGCCCGGCGGATTTCATAGTCCTCCTCGACCCGGCGCAGGGCCGTCTCCACGCTGCCGATGGTCTTCACCGTGTTCATCGCGGTGTCGTAAAGGTCCTCCCGATCCTGCATCGACCCGTGGACCTTCTCGAGCTTGCGGAGGGCTTCCCGACAAGCCTCGTCCGCCAGCTTGAAGTCATCCAGACGGATCTGCTCCCAAGGTTTCTGATAGATGAGCTGGATCGGATGCAACGATGCCCGGATCTCCCGCGCGTAGATCTCCCGGTTGAGCTGCCGCGGCCATTGCGACGTGCCGCGCAAAGCCAGCATCCGGGCCGAGGCATGCTCGGGCACCAGCTCCACGACCTGGCCCAGCCGCTCGCGCGTCGAGTCATACCCGACGAAGCCGCCCAGCGAGCGGGTCCCGCGTGCCGCGCGCACCGCATCGAATGCCGCTCGCGCCTCGACCACGCGCTCGGGCGGGTCCGCAGCCGCCAGATCGACGAGGGTGGAGGCGTCCGGTGCCACCAGCACCTCGTAGTCGAAGAAGAACTCGGGCTTGTCGAGCGTCAGCAGGGACGGCAGGTAGTTCAGAGCCTCCTCCGGCAACACCAGCGTCCCGCCCCGACTGTCGGCCAGGGTGCGCAGGGTGTTCCAGAAACCGGTCGGCACCCCGATGGTTCCGTCGTCGCCCAGCTCGGCCAGCACGATCCCGGAGTGCTCGTCTCCGGAGAAAAGCGTGTCCGCCGCCACCAGCATCGCGCCGGTGGCCGCTTCATGGTTGTCGGGGTGGAATCGCAGCTCGTCGGCGATGGAGAAACGGAAGACAAGGTGGTCGGGCAATGACCCGTGGCGGGCCTCGAGTGGGGCGATGAGTCGCTCGGCGATCCAATGGTCTCCCCGTCCCGGACCTCGCTCCGGCCCCGAAATGCGCAGCCGCTTCGGATTCCGGAGAGCCTCGCCATTCCCCCCCTCCGATGCCTCCTTCTGGATCCACGCCTTGACCTGCAGGGGAACGATCCGCAATTCCGGCTCGGGTTTGCGCTCCTCGGTCACCCACAGCGGCACGCGCACGCTCGCTTCATTCAAGACAAGCGTCGCATCGGTGGGCTTCTCGGGTTCCGGCTCCGGTTCGGGCTCCACCGGTTCGGGGGCCTTCGGCTGGAAGGCGGCGAGATCGGCGACCCAGCCGTTCCATTGGCCGCGCTCGCCTGCTCCCCGCCCGCCCGCACTGGGGTGATGCGGATCCACCCGGACCAGCACATCCACCAGACAGTTTGCCAAAGCCTGTCCATCGGCCCCGGCCTCCGGCTGCTCCAGCCACCCGAGCAGATGCCACGACCGGCTCAGGGCGGTCTTGAATTCCTCGCGGTCCGGCGAATCGGCCTGCTCGCCCTCCTCCATCGTCTCGATCAGATCGCGGGCCTGGCGGTTGGCCGGATCGAGCGCCAGCGCCAACGCGATCATCTGCGCCCGCGTCCGCTCATCCGCCGGCGCGTCGCCATCGGCGGATCCCACCAGCGTCACCAGCTGCTGCGACAGCCCGGTCATCGTGCTCACGTCCACCGGCAGCTTGTCGCGGCGAAAGGGTGCGCCACCTTCCTGCGGGGGCACGAAGACCCCCAGGGCCGAGGTCACCATCGCCGCCACCAGCACCAAGCATCGAATCACGGTCACAATCTACCGGCCCCTTACGTCCACTCGCAAGCGGACATTGCGCCCGACCCCATCGGGGTTCATGCTCCGGCCCGTGAGCGAGACCATCGAAATCACCACCCGCGAGGAGGTCATGTTCTTCGACACCGACTGCGGCCAGGTCGTCCACAACCTCGCCTACCTGCGGATGATCGAGACCTGCCGCACCCGTCTCGCCGCCAAGATGGGCATGGACCTGCGGACGATGTCCGAAACGAAGCTCTTCCCGGTCGTCACCCGCACCGAGATCGACTACCGCCGTCCCGCCAAACTCGGCGACTGGCTCACCATCCACGGCAAACTCGGCGATGTCGGCGCCGCCCGCTTCTGGTGCGAATTCGAGATGCGCCGCGAGGCCGATGATGACCTCCTGATCACCGCCAAGCAGGCGCTGGCACTCGTGCAAATGCCTGATGGTAAGCCAGTTAGGTTGCCAAAGGAGTGGCGGTAGAATGAGGAGCGCCGATGATGAAATCGGCATCTTCAAAATCCCCCGTCCACCACCGCCACAAGGCCCTGAAGGCCAGATATTCAAGTCAGGTAGACAAGTTTGTATGGTCCATACTCGTCTCTCCCAGACGGCGGCGGTTCTTGCGTCGCTGCCAAAGAAATAGAGACACCGCCCATCCACCAGCATAGAGGACGATCATGACCCACCAATCGAGCCATGCAGACCACCCGTTGCTGTCGCTTGCGAACCCCGCTGGCCGGACAGAAAAATACCCGCTTAGATCGTCGTCTTCGATGTCTTCGACGAGCCATTCCCAGCCATAAGAGACTGGCCCACTCAACCCGAAGCCATACTCAAATTGGCTGATCGAAAGTGCACCTCCAAAGGACTCGATAGTCGAGATCTTCGCGACAGCCGGCGCTTCGATGGATGTGTAGCCCAAGCCCCAGTAGCGCTTCGAAAAGCCGAGCCACAACCACACCAGGAACACGAACCCCGGCACGCCCAGCCAGAACAGCCTCGACCGCTACCAGGAGCGGATCATTGGAAAGGGAGCCATGGGTGGTTGGCGATTCATTCTCTCGAGGCCCCGGCGGCCTTGTCTAGACTGCGGCGATTCATCGCCGCTCTCAGGAGGGGCTTCAGCACCGACCGGAGTTCGGCCGGCCCACGGAGCTCGACCGGCCCGAACCCACTGACAAAGACACCCGTGCTAAAGCCCGGTGTCCAGAGCGGCGCTGAAGCGCCGCAGTCTATAATACCGAGCCCGCCGCCATCCACTTCCCACTTTCTGCCTCTCACTGCCGCGCAGCGGACTTCTCCAACCACACCGCCAGCACCGCGACGTCCGCCGGCGTGATTCCGGGAATCCGGCCGGCCTGACCCAGCGTCGCCGGACGCAACTCCGAAAACCGCTGGCGCGCCTCATTCTTCAGTCCGCCGATGGCCGCGTAGTCCAGATCCGCCGGGATGCGCTTGTTCTCCGACCGCGCCATCTTGGCGACCTGCTGGTGCTGACGCTCGAGGTGCCCCTCGTACTTCAACTCCGTTTCGATCAGCGGCCAAAGTTCCACGTGGAACTTGCCGCGGACATCTTCGGGCAGCTTCGCCCACTCGTTGCCGCCGCGGCGGAACCAATGGTCGAGCTTGATGCCGTCGTGATTCTCCTTCCGGGCCCAGGCGAGAGCCTCCTCGAGATCCGCCTGCTTGCGGTGCACCCGCTCGACCCGCTCACCAGCGGCCAGGCCGATCTCGGCGGCCACCGGGGTCAGGCGCAGGTCGGCGTTGTCCTGGCGCAGCAGCAGCCGGAACTCCGCCCGGCTCGTGAACATCCGGTAGGGCTCGGTGCAGCCCTTGGTCACGAGATCGTCGATCATCACCCCGAGGTAGGCCTGATCCCGCCGCAGGATGAAGGGCTCGCGGCCCAGCACCTTGAGCGCGGCATTGGCACCGGCGATCAGGCCCTGACCCGCCGCTTCCTCGTAGCCGGAGGTGCCATTGATCTGACCGGCGAAGTAGAGCCCCTCGACCCGCTTCGTTTCCAAGGTCGGGTGGAGCTGGGTCGGCGGACAGTAATCATACTCCACCGCGTAGCCCGGACGCAGGATCTCGCAGCGCTCGAGTCCGGGGATGGAGCGGAGAAAGTCGAGCTGCACCTCGTAGGGCAGGGAGGTCGAGACGCCGTTGACATAGTACTCGTGGCTGTGCCGGCCCTCCGGCTCGAGGAAGACCTGGTGACGGTCCTTTTCGGCGAAGCGCACCACCTTGTCCTCGATCGACGGACAGTAGCGCGGCCCCACGCCCTCGATCTTGCCGCAGTACATGGGCGATTGGTCGAGGTTGTCGCGAATCACCTCGTGGGTGCGGGCGTTGGTGTAGGTGATCCAGCAGGGCAATTGTTCCATGTGGAACGCCGGGTCGGCCCAGTCGTTCAGGGTAAACAGGTCATCAGGGCCGCGGCGCAGGGTGTCGGCCATGAAGGAAAACCGGGGAGGGGGGGTGTCGCCATCCTGACGCTCACATTTCCCGAAATCCAGCGACCGGCCGTGCAGCCGGCAGGGGGTTCCGGTCTTGAAACGTTCCACGTGGAACCCCAGCGCCTTGAGCGAGTCGGAAACCGTCGAGATCGCATCGCCCATCCGACCACCCTTTTCATTCTTCAGGCCGACGTGCATCAGCCCCTTCATGAAAGTCCCGGCCGAGAGGATCACGCTCGCCGCATCGATCTCCATGCCGAGCGAAGTGCGGATCCCAACCACCCGGTCCTTCTCCACCCGCAACTCGGCGACATTGCCCTGATGCAGCTCGACCCCCGGAGTGCTCTCGAGGATCCACTTCATCCGGAACTGGTAGGCCTTCTTGTCGCACTGGGTCCGCGGCGCACGGACCGAGGGACCCTTCGAAGCGTTGAGCATGCGCGACTGAATCCCGGTCGCATCGGTGTTGAGCCCCATCGATCCGCCGAGGGCGTCAATCTCGCGGACCATGTGTCCCTTGGCCAGTCCGCCGATGGCCGGATTGCAGGACATCTGGCCGACGGTGTCGAGGTTCTGGGTCAGCACCGCCACCCGGCATCCCAGCCGCGCGGCCGCGAGGGCAGCCTCGGCACCGGCATGGCCGGCACCGATCACCAGAACGTCGTAGGCAGTGGGATAGCGGAACATCGCGGGGCCGGGACGCTAGACGGAATTTCTCCCGACACAAGCCTGCCAATTGTTCCACGTGGAACGCCTTGGAGACGGGGCAGGGTGGCCAAGCGCTCTCGGCTTGGCCACTTACGACCGATCCAGAATCCCGGTCGTCGCCCGCGGCAGCAGCTCGCTCAGCCGAAAGCGCTCGCTGCCGTGCCTGCCGACCAGCAGCAGCTCCGGATCGCCAAATTCTGCCAGCACCTGGCGGCAGGCCCCGCAGGGCGAGACCGGCTGCTCGGTCTCGGCCACCACCACCGCGGCGATGATTTCCGTCACTCCTGCCGCCACGGCCGATCCGACCGCCACGCGCTCGGCGCAGATGGTCAGCCCGTAGGACAGGTTCTCGACGTTGCAGCCGGCGAAGACCTCGCCTCCGGTGCCGACGACCACCGCTCCGACCTGAAACCCGGAGTAGGGGGCGTGCGCCCGCCCGCGGCTTTGCCATGCCAACTCGGTCCACTGATCCCAATCCATGCCCCCTCATGCCCCGCCAGCCCCGCAAACGCAACATTTTCGGCTCGCACCGGGAGCGTCGATGGGGCAGGGAAGGGGCATGCGCCGCCCATGGATTGCCGCCGCCCTGCTCGTCGCCCTGCTGGTCGTCTTCCGACTCATCAGTGCCTCCGGCTATTTGCCCAACTTCTCGCCGCTTCCCGCCCTGCTGCTCTGCAGTCTGGTTTTCCTCCGCGGAGCCAAGGCCTGGCTGCTGCCGCTGGGTGCCTGGGTGCTCACCGACCCCATGGTCAGCCTGGTCCAGGGCTATCCGATGGTCGGCCCTCACCACGCCGGAATCGCCGTCGGTCTCGTCGGCGCGATCGCGCTCGGCCTCTGGCTGCGCCGCCACCCCGGCACGCTGGCGATGCTCGGCGGTTCGCTTGCCGCGGCGGGGCTCTTCTACTTCTTCTCGAACACCGTCTCCTTCCTCTTCGATCCGCTTTACGCGAAAAACGCCGTCGGTTTCCTCCAGGCCCAGTGGACCGGACCCGAGGGATTCGGCCCGACCTGGCTTTTCCTCCGCAACCTCGCGGTGGCCAATTTCCTCTTCACCGGCCTCTTCCTGGCCGCCCGGAGTTCGTGGGCACCGGCCACGGCCGCGACGACCGACCCGGCGCCATCCCTTCGATAAGGCTTGCGCCTTTGCTTGAACCTCCTCTATTGCCGCCCCGACCATGTCCCTTGCGTCCGCCGATTCCCCGCAACTCGACTTCGCCGGCTCCCCGGTGAACCAGAGCCTCAGCGCCGATGACAAGATTCACCTGTTCCGGGAAATGACCCGGATCCGGCGCTTCGAGCAGGCTTCCCTGAAGATGTACAACAAGGGGGTGATGGGAGGCTTCCTCCACCTCTACATCGGCCAGGAGTCGGTCGCCGTCGGCACCGTCTCGCTGCGCGGGAAAAACGACCACTTCATCACCGCCTACCGCGACCACGGCCACGCGCTCGCGCTCGGCATGAGCATGAACGAATGCATGGCCGAGCTCTACGGCAAGGCCACCGGCTGCTCGAAGGGCAAGGGCGGCTCGATGCACTACTTCGCCCCGGACAAGGGCTTCTGGGGCGGCCACGGCATCGTCGGCGGCCAGACCCCGCTCGGCCTGGGTCTTGCTTACGGACTGAAATACAAGGAGTTGGAAGGATGCGCGATGTGCTATCTCGGCGATGGCGCGGTCAACCAGGGCGCCTACCACGAGTCGCTCAATCTCGCCGCCCTGTTCGAGCTGCCCATTGTCTACGTGATCGAAAACAACGGCTACTCGATGGGAACCTCCCAGAAACGCTCCTCGTCCTTCCGCGGCTGCCTGGCCCAGCGGGCCGAGGGCTACGACATGGAGTGGGACCTCGTCGACGGCTCCGATCTCTACCAGGTCCGCGCCAAGGCCAACATCGCGATGGAGCGGGCACGCAAGGAGTCGAAGCCCAGCATCATCGAGATCGCGACCTATCGCTACTACGGTCATAGTGTCGCCGACGCCAACGCCAAGAAGTACCGCACGCCGGCGGAGATCGAGAAGTACAAGAAGAACCACGACCCGATCCGCCTGTGGGAACAGCGCCTGCTCGACGAAGGGGTGCTGACCGAGGAGAAGTCGAAGGAGATCGACAACGCCGCCAAGGAGGAGGCCGCCGCCTCGATCGAGTTCGCCGAGAAGTCCGACCCGCCGACGGTCGAAGCCATCATGGACGACGTCTATTGGGAGTCCGACCACAACACCGAGGCCTCGAAGATCGGCCGCCATTTCTTCAACGACTGATTCTACGGCAAACGTAGTAGTTCAAGCCAACGACGCATTTCCCCATGTCACGCAAGATGCTCTACCGCCACGCGATCCGCGAGGCACTCGACGAGGAACTCGCCCGCGATGAAAACGTGGTCGTGATGGGCGAGGAGGTCGCCCAGTACAACGGCGCCTACAAGGTCACCGAGGGCCTGTGGGAGAAGTGGGGCTGCAAGCGGATGGTCGACACGCCGATCTCCGAGGCCGGCTTCATCGGCATGGGCATCGGGGCCTCGATGCTCGGGGTCCGCCCGGTGATGGAGCTGATGTTCTGGTCCTTCCACTCGGTCGCCTTCGACCAGCTCGTCAACAACGCCGCCTGCGTCCGCTACATGTCCGGCGGCCTGATCAACGTGCCCATCGTCGTCCGCGGCCCGGCCAACGGCGGCACCAATGTCGGCGCGACCCACTCGCACATTCCCGAGGGCCTGTTCGCCGCCTTCCCCGGCCTCAAGGTCTGCGCGCCGGCGACGCCGGCCGACGCCAAGGGCCTGATGAAGGCCGCCATCCGCGACAACGACCCGGTCTACGTGATGGAGAACACGCTGCTCTACGGCACCGAGGGCGAGGTGCCCGATCCGTCCGAGGGCGACCACGTGGTTCCGCTCGGCAAGGCCGACGTGAAGCGCGAGGGTTCCGACCTTTCCCTGATCGCCCACGGCCGCTCGGTCCTCCACTGCCTGGCGGCCGCCGAGACGCTGCAGTCGGAACATGGCATCTCCGCCGAGGTGCTCGACCTGCGCTCGATCCGTCCGCTCGACCAGGAGGCCATCCTCGAGACCGTGCGCAAGACCAACCGCGCCGTGCTGGTCGACGAGTCGAAGGGTTTCGGCGGGGTTTCCGCGATGGTTTCCCACCTCATCCAGGAGCACGCCTTCGACTATCTCGACGCGCCGATCACGCGGGTGACCACCCTCGATGCCCCGGCGATCTACTCGCCGCATGTCGAGAATGATCAACTGCCCAATCCGAAGCGGATCGTCGAAAAGGTGCTCCAGTCGAGCTGAGCGGAAAGCCGCTCACTCCCGGCTCGACACAAACTTCAGCCCGGACCCCTTGCGGACCACTTGAAATCAAGGGCCGCCCCGCGGCCGGAACTCCCCGAGATGATGACAGGATCCCGGCTACCTTTTTCGTTGCCTCGTCCGGGGAGAGGTCTAGCATCGCCGCCGTGATGAAGCTCCTTGTCCGGCTGGCGCTCGTGGCCGTCTGCTTTCTTGCCGCCACCTCATGCTGCTGCCTCTTCTAAAAAAATCAGAACCATGAAGACACTCTCCTTACTTCTCCCCCTCCTCGGCCTGATCCTCGGCCTCAGCTCCTGCTCGATGACCGATCGCAAGGCGTTCGTCGCCGGCAGCTATGAGGAAACCTATCAGGCCCGGGTCTGCGGCGCCTACGACATCGTCCGCGAGGAAACCGTGCTCGATGCGAAGAGCGGCCTGGTCGAAGTCACCGAGAAGAAGGTGCCCCGCTACGAGACCCGCACCCGCACCAAGTATGTCCGCTGCCAGGGCTGCACCCGCTACTACTGGCTCCAGGACGGCTGCTGCGGATCCGACATGGACCAGGCGATCAAGATGGCCACCGCCCAGGGACCGACCGGCAGCCCGCACGTCGGCCTGATCCCGACCATGAAGTCGATCGTTCCCTGAACGACCCGATCGTTTTTCAACGGCGGAGCTTCCTCGCGGGAGCTCCGCTTTTTTATTCTCTCCCCACGAGGAGGAAAAACACTGGAAAACCAACCCGCCCTGCACAAGCCTGCGCCCAAGCGCTTTTCCCACACCACATTCATGGCCACGAATATCGAAATGCCCAAGCTCTCGGACACGATGACCGAGGGAACCCTCATCAAATGGCACAAGCAGGTCGGAGACGAAATCGAGATCGGCGACGTGATCGCCGAAGTCGAAACCGACAAGGCCACCATGGAGATGGAGGCCTTCGATGAAGGCACGATCACTTCGATCGAAGTCCAGGAAGGCGAGAAGGCGCCCATCGGGGCCGTGCTCGCCGTGCTCGACGGCGATGGCAGTGGTCCCGCCGCCGGGTCGGGCGACGCGGCTGAAAGCGCCGATGCCGGGGAGGATGCCAAGCCGGCGGAAACACCCGCGGCCGAAACGAGCTCCGCTCCCGCCGAAAAAGCTCAATCCAAACCCGCACCGACCCGTGCCGAGGGCGAGCGCATCAAGTCCTCACCGCTGGCTCGCAAGGTGGCCGCCGAGCTCGGGGTCGACCTCGCCAACGTGAACGGCAGCGGTCCCGCAGGACGCATCGTCCGCGCCGACGTCGAAGCTGCCGCCAACGGCGCTGGCAGCACCGGCAAGCCGTCCGGACAGGCCGCCGCCGCCGCCGGTCTCGCCGCCGCCGCCAAGAGCAAGGCCACCGCACCGGCCCCGCAGGCCATCCAGCCGGTGGTCTCGGAGCAGGACGAAACCATCGAGCTCACCTCGATGCGACGCATCATCGCCGACCGCCTGCTGCTCTCGAAACAGACGATCCCTCACTTCTATCTCCACGCCGAGGTCGATGCCGCACCCCTGATGAAGCTCCGCAAGGAGATCAACGCCCAGGCCGAGCAGACCCACGGCAACAAGTACTCGGTCAACGACTTCATCCTCAAGGCCGCAATCAACGCCGCCCAGACGGTGCCGGCGGTGAATGCCTCGTTCACCGGCGACGCCATCGTGCGCTTTGCCAGCGTCGGCATGTCGGTCGCCATCGCGGTCGAGGACGGCCTCGTCACTCCGGTCATCAAGAACGCCGAAACCAAGTCGCTGCTGCAGATCTCCAAGGAGGTCAAGGACCTCGCCGTCCGTGCCCGCGACAAGAAGCTCAAGCCGAACGAATTCGACGGCGGCACGATCACCGTCTCGAACCTCGGCGCCTGGGGGGTGGAAAGCTTCGACGCCATCGTCAACCCGCCGCAGGCGATGATCATCTCCGTGGGAGGTGCCATCGAGAAGCCGGTCGTCAAGGATGGCCAAGTCGTTCCCGGCCTGCGCATGAATCTCGGCATCTCCTGCGACCACCGCGTCGTCGATGGTGCCGTCGCCGCCGAGTACCTGGCCGCGGTCAAGAAGCTCATCGAGCAGCCGGCCCTGATGCTCATCTGAAGGAGGGGCGCTTTCCCAAGCGCCACTGCTGCAGTCCCGAGTTATGCCCAAGGTAGAAGAAGAGTCTTTTGAGGTACCCATGAGATTCTTCTTCTTCATCTTGCGAACAACTGCGGAAAAATCGGGTTCCACTTAGGGGGCAGGGGATTCCACGGCTCCAACTTGTTCGGAACAACCCACGCACGAAAGCGAGCAAGCCCGGCGCGACCCGAACTTGTCGGAGGTTTCCAACAGGTTGCCCAGAGTTGCTCCCAAGGCGTTCCCAGCGCCCCGTCACTGAAAGTGGTGGGCAGAGCGGTTGGGGAGACCGCGAAGCAGCGGTCGGCGGCCGGACGTTTCAGGCCCGGTGTTCCTCCCCTACTCCCCGGCCTCAGGATTTCGCGAAGTAGAGCCTCCGGGAAATTTAGAGTGCGGCGATTCATCGCCGCTTTTGATGGAGGCGATTCATCGCCGGTGGCCCGGCTCGCATTGAAATGCTTCGCCAAAGCGGCGATCAATCGCCGCAGTCTAGAAGGGGATGTCTGTCGGCCGGCGTCGGCCCGGGAGAAAGCACAGGTCGTAAGGGCGGACCGACGTCCTCATAGGGCTTCGCTGGCGAATCCGATATCCTGACGCCGGGAAGACCCTCCGGCCGACAAGTCCCGGCCATGCCCACCACTTTCAGTGACACCCCCCGTCACTCCGGATCGACAATTCCCGCGTTCCCGTTCAGGATGGCAAGGCGATGATCACCCGCTTCAGCACCCTGTCCGATGCGGCGATCTTCGCCACCCGACTCCGCGACCAGGGCCACTTTGCGGAGGTGGTCCACCTTCACGCCGCCCATCTCTGGGGTCCTTGTCCGGACTGGGGCGTTCCGGTGGTTCACTCGGATCCCGAACTTGCCGAACGCGAGGACCTGCCGGAGCAGCGCGGTCCGGGGCGCGTTTCAATGGCGATCGCTCTGGCTGTGCCCTTGCTCTGTGGTGTGCTGGTCGTCGCCTGCTTGATCGCCCTGGCCCTCGATCCGCTGCGCCTGCGGTTCGGGCTGCTTCCGCATCTCGCGTTGACCGGGCTGCTGACCGCCGCGGTGTTCGCGCTGGTCGTGAGGAGTTGGCGCTCGACCGCCGACGTCGAGGGGGATCCGGAAACGGATGCCACGCTTCGTTGGCTGCCGTCATCGGCCAACCGCGCCTGCGGGGTGATCCTCGCGATGGCGGTTGTCCTCGTTGCCGCGGTGGCCGTCTTTTTCCTCCTCGGCCTCCTTGCCGCGATGGTGAGCTCGCCTCTTCTTGCTGTCCTACTGCTCCTGCTGCTGGCCGCCGTGGCGGGCACCACCGCCCTCGGGCTTTTCATGGTCCGCGCCCATCGCGACCCGCAGCCCGATCTCCACTCCGCCGTCGTTGTCGCCTGCCAGGGAATCGCGTGGCTCTGCATCATGGGGTTGCTGCTCTTTCTCTGAGCGGCGCCCCGATGTCCCTCGACAGCCCGAAGCGGGGCGGTTAGACAGGGTGGCCGGTTCCGCCGGGGTCCAACCAACAATCCAAGATCATGGCATGGGAATACAAGGTCGTGAAGGTTCCGATTCCGGGCGTGTTCAAGCCGGAGGTGAAGGCGGAAGCGGTGGAACAGGTCTTGAATCACTATGGGGCCGACGGCTGGGAACTGGTCTCGGCCATCGGCGTTCATACCGGCAACGGTGCCACGATTGAAATCGTCTCGATGCTCAAGCGGCCGCGTGCCGCCGCGCCGGCGCCCCCGGCACCGCCCGCGGAAGGACCACCCCCACTTCCTTGAGGATGCGGTTCCGGAGCGGGGCAGGGGATCGATGGTGCCGGCGGGTGACGTCCGCGCTGCTGCTGGCCGCCGCCCCGGCGATTGCCGGGGAGAAACTCGTGAAGCAGGGCGAGCCGCGACGGATCGCCGGCTACCGGGGCATCTGGTTCGACCTCGGCCAGCGCTCCGAATTCGGTTCGAAGTATTCCGGCGGACTCGGCACCTACACGGCCAAGCACCGCCCGCTCGCCGTCCATGCGCCGGAAGCGGGAAAGACCTTCTTCGTCTATGGCGGCACCACCGCGAAGCACGAACGCCACCTGCTCGCCATGGTTTCCTACTATGACCATAGGACCAGGATGGTGCCGCAGCCGGTGGTCGTGCACGACAAGCAGGGTGTCGACGACCCCCACGACAACCCGAGCCTCCAGATCGATTCCGCGGGCCACCTGTGGGTGTTCGTCAGCGGCCGAGGTCGCAAGCGCCCCGGCCACGTCTATCGATCGGCCCGGCCCCACGACATCACCTCGTTCGAGCACGTCGCCGAAAGGGAGTTCACCTATCCGCAGCCGTGGTGGGTCGCAGAGGGGAAGGCCCTCCTTCTTTTCACGAAGTACACCGGCGGTCGTGAGCTCTACTGGAGCACCCGCGATGCGGCCACCGGAACATGGTCACGCGACCGCAAGCTGGCGGCGATGGGAGGTCACTACCAGGTCAGCAACGAGCGCGACGGTCGGGTGATCACCGCCTTCAACCGGCACCCGGAGGGCGACGTCGACCGCCGGACGAACCTGTACTTCCTGCAGAGCGATGATGGCGGGAAATCGTGGCGTACGGCAGCCGGCGTACTTGTCGAGACACCGGTCGTGGACCCCGCCGGCGCGGCACTGGTGCGGGACTATCGCGCCGAGGGTCGCCTCGTCTACATGAAGGACATCGGCTTTGATGCCGACGGCCGCCCGGTCATTCTCTATCTGACCAGTGCGAGCCATCTGCCGGGGCCGGCCGGAGCGCCCCGCACCTGGACCCTGGCCCACTGGACGGGCGGCAGGTGGGCCTTTCGCGAAGTCACGAATTCCGGCCACAACTACGACACAGGTTCGCTGGATCTCGAAAGCGACGGCATGTGGCGGATCATCGGACCGACCGAGCCGGGGCCGCAACGGCACGGCTGCGGGGGCGAAATCGCGGTCTGGGTCAGCCACGACCAGGGCCGGAGCTGGGAGAAAACCCGCGAGCTCACCCACGGCAGTTCCTCCAACCACGGCTACGTCCGCCGACCCCGCCACGCCCATCCAGGATTCGACGCGTTCTGGGCCGACGGCAACCCGGACGCGCTTTCCGAATCCCGCCTCTACTTCACCGACCGGGACTCGGGCGAGGTGCGCTGCCTTCCCTACGATATGCCGGAGCCCCTCGCCGAGCCCCCGTTGCTGCCGCGCCGCTGACCGCTCCCCGGCGCGTTTCCCGGCATTCCGCGGCCTCGCCTGACGCACAGCCTTCCGCGAAATTTGCGCACTCTCGCTGATCGTAAATGGAAGGACTCCGCGTATCCTCTGATTGATCCGGGAACCGGTCCGGATGGTGCCGCGTGCCATGAAACCGATCTCCATTATCTGGCTGGCGATCGCCTGGATGAGCTCCGGGTGGGTCGCGGCCGTTGAATCCGGGCCCGTCCAGCCCTTCGAGACCGATCGTTTCGCGGTCGCTCCGAGCGAAATCGACCGCCTGGCCTTCGCGGCGATGCGCGAGGCCGGGGTCGAGCCCGCGCTGCCGTGTTCCGACGAGGTCTTCCTGCGCCGGGTCCATCTCGATGTCGCCGGGCGCATCCCGACCCTCGCCGAGACCCGCGCCTTCCTCCGCGACCCGTCGAAAGACCGCCGCTCCCGGCTGATCGATCGCCTGCTCGAAAGCGACGACCACGTCGACTACTGGACCATGCACTGGTGCGACGTGCTGCGGGTGAAGTCGGAGTTCCCGATCAACCTCTGGCCCGACGCCGTCCAGGCCTACCACCGCTGGATCCGTGAGCAGGTTGCCGCCAATCGTCCCTACGACGAGATGGCAACCGAGATGCTCACCGCCAGCGGCAGCAACTTCCGCGACCCGGCGGTGAATTTCTACCGCGCCGTCCCCGGCAAGGGTCCCGAGCCGATCGCGGCCGCCGTGGCCCTCACCTTCATGGGCTGCCGCATCGAGCACTGGCCGCAGCCGATCCGCACCGAGTTCGGGAAAATCTTCGCCCGCCTCGCCTTCAAGCCGACCGCCGAGTGGAAGGAGGAAATCGTCTGCCCGGATCCGGCCTGCTTCGATGCCCTCGATGTCCGCCTGCCGGACCATCACGTCATCCACGTCGCGCCCGGCGAGGATGGCCGCGTGCCCTTCGCCGCGTGGCTCATCGCGCAGCCGCGCTTCGCCGAGGCCGGTGCCAACCGCGTCTGGGCCTGGGTCTTCGGCCGCGGCATCGTCCACGAGCCCGACGACCTGCGCCCGGAGAACCCCGCCGCCATTCCCGGCCTGCTCGAGCACCTCGGCCAGGCCTTCGCGGCCGACGGCTACGACTCGCGCAAGCTGCTGCGGCGCATCCTCCATTCCCGCCTCTATCAACTCTCGTCCATCCCGCGCTCGGAGAGCTCCCGCGTCGCCGAACT
The DNA here is from genome assembly GCF_044385805.1 of Haloferula sp. A504. Taxonomy (NCBI): domain Bacteria; kingdom Pseudomonadati; phylum Verrucomicrobiota; class Verrucomicrobiia; order Verrucomicrobiales; family Verrucomicrobiaceae; genus Haloferula; species Haloferula sp. A504. The sequence continues at coordinate 5,935 of NZ_JBISBU010000067.1, read as the reverse complement.
CTTCGCCGCCTATCCGGTCCGCCGGCTCGAGGCCGAGGTGCTGCTCGACACGCTGTGCGACCTCACCGGCACCCGCGAAGGCTACATGAGCCCCATCCCCGAGCCCTTCACCCACGTGCCGCCCTCGGCCCGCTCGGTGCGGCTCGCCGACGGCTCGATCACCAGCCCGTTCCTTGAAATGTTCGGCCGCTCGAGCCGCGACAGCGGCCACATCCTCGAGCGCAACAACCAGGTCAGCGACGCCCAGATGCTCTACCTGCTCAACTCGACCGAACTCCAGAACCGCCTCGCCCGCTCGCCGAAACTGCGCGCCCTCACCCGCGGCAAAGGCAGCCGCAAGGCCGACCAGGTGGTCGAGGCGGTCTACCTCAGCCTGCTTTCCCGCCGCCCGACCCACCGCGAAAGCGTCGCCGCGCTCGGCGACCGCGCCGCCACCCGCGCCCCCGCGCCCCCGCCGCCGCAACAACTCGAGGACCTCGTGTGGGCGCTGGTGAACTCCAAGGAATTCCTCCACCGCCACTGATGCCATGAACCCGGACTTCGGAAACCTGACCCGCCGCCGGATGCTGGTGCGCGGCGCCTTCGGCACCGCCGGCCTGATGCTCGGCGGTCACCCGCTCCTCGGCAAAAGTACGGCGCCTGCCGTAGCTCCGGCGGCGTCCGCCGCCCCGGCAAGGGCGGTGATCCAGATCTGGATGTGGGGCGGGCCGTCGCACCTCGACAGCTTCGACCCCAAGCCCGACGCCGGCCGCGACTACTGCGGCCCCTACACCTCGCCGATCGCGACCCGCGCCGACGGCGTGCGCATCTGCGAGAAGCTGCCGCTGCTCGCCGAACAGGCCCGGCATTTCTCGCTGATCCGCAGCATGACGCACGGGATCAACGCCCACGAAACCGCCTCCTACGCCGTCCAGACCGGCCACCCCCCGGGCCGCCTGCTGTGGCCCTCCCTCGGCGCGCTGGTCTCGCTCTTCAAGGGCTACGACCACGGCTACAAGGACCTCATCCCGCCCTACGTCGTGCTCACCTCGCCGCAGGGCCGCTTCTCCGAGTGCGGCTTCCTAGGCCCCGCCCACAAGCCCTTCGCCACCGGCGGCGACCCCAACCGCGAACGCTTCGAGGTCGAGGGCATCGTCTCCTCGCGCATCACCGACGAGCGCCAGAAGCAGCGCCGCAAGCTGCTCGGCGAGCTCGACACCTTCGGCCGCGCCCTGCCCGGCGACCCGGCCCTCCGGCACAAGGAGCAGTGCGAGGAAAAGGCCTACGAACTCATCCTCGGCGAGGCCCGCGAGCTCTTCGACCTCTCGACCGAGTCGCCGGAGGTGCGCGACTCCTACGGGCGTAGTACTTTCGGCCAGAGCTGCCTGATGGCCCGCCGCCTCGTCGAGCGCGGCGTGCCCTACGTCACGATCAACTACAAGGGCTGGGACACCCACAAGCAGCACTTCCAGACCATGGACCGCAACCTGCCGGAGATGGATGCCGGGCTGGCGACCCTCATTTCCGACCTCGAAAGCCGCGGCCTGCTCGACAGCACCATCATCTGGTGGGGCGGTGAGTTCGGCCGCACGCCGAAGATCCAGTGGGAGCCGCCGTGGAACGGCGGCCGCGGCCACTTCGGCGCCTGCTTTTCCGCCCTGCTCGCCGGTGGCGGCTTCCGCGGCGGCCAGGTCGTCGGTGCCAGCGACTCGACCGGTAGCGAGGTCGCCGACCGCCCGGTGTATCCGAACGAACTGCTCGGCAGCATCCTCGAGCGCATGGGCATCGACCCCGAGGGCCCGCTGCCGAACCCCCTCGGCGAGGACCTCAAGGTGATGCCCGCCGGGATCGACGGCTTCCCGCGCGGCGACGGTCGCCTGCGCGAAATCATGTGACCCGACCGATGAAGCCACGCCTTTTCCTGCTGCCGCTTTTCCTCGCCGCCGTGCCGGCGCGGGGCCAGAGCGTGTCGTGGGAGCCGGCCACCGGGTTTGTCTATCCCGCCGGGGCGCCCCGCGGCACCACCACCGAGGTGCTGGTCGGCGGTCGCGCCTTGCGCTCGGTCCGCGAGGTCCGCATCTCGGGCAGCGGCGTCGAGGCCCGGGTCACCGGCACCTACCGCTCGCTGCGCCAGATGAGCGGCGACCAGCGCCAGGTGCTGCAGTATCTCGTCGCCCGCCGCCGCGCCGAGCTGATGGAGGAGAAGCCGCCGCCGAAGCCGGAGCAGCTGATGCCCGGCGAGGACGGCAAGCCGAAGCCCGAGGCGAAGCCGCCCGAGCACCCGCTGGTCGATCGCCTGCCGACCCTTTCGCTGGCGGAGCTGCGCCACTGGCAGGAATTCATGAAGCGGGGCGACCGCCTCCAGCCGGCCCGCCATCTCGAGGAAACCGTGTCCATCGAGATCACGGCCGCCCCGGATGCCGCGCCCGGGCCGCGCGAGCTGCGCTTGATCGCCAACAACGGCATCTCGAACCCGCTGCGATTCCACATCGGCACCCTGCCGGAAAGCTCCGAGCTCGAGCCGAATGAAACCCCCGAAACGCCGCCGCTCGAGCTGCCCTGCGTGGTCAACGGCCAGATCCAGCCGGGCGACATCGACCGCATCCGTTTCCGGGCCGAACGCGGCCAGCAGCTGGTCCTCGACGGCGCGGCCCGCTCGCTCATCCCGTACCTCGCCGATGCCGTGCCGGGCTGGTTCCAGATGGTGATGGCGGTCCGCGGTCCCGACGGCCGCGAGGTCGCCCATGCCGATCATTTCCGCCACGACCCCGATCCCATCCTGACCTTCCGCGTGCCCGAGGACGGCCTCTACACGCTCGAGGTCCGCGATTCGATCTACCGCGGCCGCGACGACTTCGTTTACCGCATCGCCCTCGGCGAGCTGCCCCTGGTCGGCTCCCGCTTCCCGCTCGGCGGACGGGCCGGCCGGCCGCTCAAGGTCGCCCTGCGCGGGTGGAACCTCAAGGGATCGACCCTCGCGCTCGACACCGCCCCCGGTGGCCCCCCGGTGCGCCGCTACGAGCTGCCCGACACCCGCGGTTTCGACTACGCCGTCTCCGACCTCCCGGAGGTTTTGGAAAGCGAGCCCAACCACCCGTGGCCGGGGCATCCTGCCCCGTTGCCCTCAACAGATCGTACCCGGCAAGCGGCGCCATCGTCTCCCGACCCCCCGCCCGCCGCCAACCCAATCCCGTTCCCCGCCATTGCCAACGGCCGCATCGACCCGCCCGGTGACATCGACATCTACCGCGTCGAGGCCCGCGCCGGCCACCCGCTCTCCGTCGAGGTCGTCGCCCGCCGTCTCGGCTCGCCGCTCGATGCGGTCGTCCACGTCGCCACCGGCGATGGCCAGGTGGTTGCCTGGAATGACGACTCGATGACCAAGGACGGCCACCTGCACCTCGACGAGGGGCTGCTGACCCATCACGCCGACCCTCGGCTCACCCTCGATCCACCGAGCGATGGCCCGCTGTGGATCCGCATCGCCGACACCCGCCGCGCCGGCGGCCCGGCCTTCGCCTACCGGCTGCGCGTCGCCCCCCGGCAGCCCGACTTCGAGCTCCGCGTCAGCCCCTCGGCGATCACGTCCGGAGCCGGAAAGTGCACGCCATTCTCCGTCCACGTGCTCCGGCGCGACGGCTTCGACGGCGAAATCCGCCTGCAGCTCGCCGATGCGCCGCAAGCCTGGAAGCTCTCCGGCGCGGTCATCCCGGCCGGCGCGGACGGCGTGCGCCTGACCCTCGATCTGCCGCCGAAAATGCGGCCCGGCCTGTTCGAGCCGAAGCTGCTCGGCACGGCCACCCTCGAGGGCGGGACCCTCACCCGCGAGGCGCTCCCGACCGACGACCGGATGCAGGCCTTCCTCTGGCGCCACCTCGTTCCGGCCGCGGAATGGCTGGTGCAGGCACGCGGCAAGGCGGCGCCGGTCGCCCGCGTCGGCGACGGGCCGATCGAGCTGCCTGCCGGAGGTTCGGCGGTGGTCCGCTTCCGCGCGTGGAAAGACCTCGCCCCCCGCATCGCCCTCGAACCCAGCGCCGCCCCCGCCGGGCTCACCGTTTCGCGGCCCGAGGCGACCCGGGACGGGTTCCGCATCGAGATCCACGCCCCGGCCGATCTGCCCGCCGGCGAGCGCTTCAACCTCATCCTCGATACCTACCCGGCGAAGAACGGCGAGCGCATCGCCAATGCCAGGTTTCCCAACAACTCCCTGCCGGCCCTGCCCGTTCTCATCACACCCGACCGCACCCCGTGAAAGCCACGCCACCCGACCGCCGACCCGCCACCATGCCCGCCTGCGAAACCGCCGTCGAATGGCTCCGCGTCGATGCCCTTGATCTTCCCGTCCGCATCGGCCTCGCCCGCTTCCACGGGGCCGGCGGCGTCACCGAGCACCACATCACCATCCAGCTCGTCGGCGACCCGCCGGATCCGCTCACCACGCTCAAGGAAGCCTACCTCCGCGCCCTCGCCCGGGCCGGCATTTCGCCCCGGGGCGCCGTCTTCCGCCGCATCTTCTGCAGCGACGTGCTCAACCAGCGCGACTGGTTCGAGACCCCGGAATGGCAGCCGCTTTCCCTCGTCGGCCAGCCGCCAGCGCCCGCCGCCAAGCTGGCCCTGTGGGCCTGGCACGTCGACACCCCCGACGGCCCCGCCCGGATCACCCGCTCGGGCCCCGACTGCTCGTGGACCCGCGGCGACCTCACCCACCACTGGAGCAGCGGCCTCACCGCCCACGGCCCGGCCGACTCCCACACCCAGAGCCGCCGCGTGCTCGTCGACTACGACCACTGGCTCGAAAGCCGCGGCCTGAACCTCGCCGACCACGTCGTCCGCACCTGGTGGTACGTCGGCGCGATCGATGCCGACTACCAGGGCCTGGTCGATGCCCGCCGCGAGTATTTCGAAACCCGCGGCCTCACCGCCGACACCCACTACATCTCCAGTACCGGCATCCAGGGCGGCCTGCCCGAGCGCGACGCCAAGGTCGGCATGGACGCCTACACCATCGCCGGCCTGCAGCCCGCGCAGATCCGCTTCCTCACCGCCACCGACCACCTCTGCCCGACCGCCGACTACGGCGTCACCTTCGAGCGCGGCACCGCCATCGCCTACGCCGACCGCAAGCACCTCTTCATCTCCGGCACCGCCAGCATCGACGACCACGGCGAGATCCTCCACCGCGGCGACGTCATCGGCCAGTTCGAGCGCGCGCTCGAGAATGTGGAAGTCCTCCTCGCCGACGGTGGTGCCGACCTCCACGACATGGCCTCGCTGCTCGTCTACCTCCGCGACCCGGCCGATGCGCGCCGCATCGACGCGCTTCTGCGCAGCCGCCTCCCCGGCATTCCCTATGTCCTGGTCGAGGGTCCCGTCTGCCGCCCCGGCTGGCTCATCGAACTCGAAGGCATCGCCATCGTCCCGACCGAGCGCCGCGACCTGCCCGAGTTCTGAGCCTTAAGGTGGCTGCGGCATCCTGCCGCAGGCCGTTCAGGTGGCTTCCAGCCACCTGCCTCCGACCAGTCCCCCCAATAGGACCGCCGGTTATGAAATCGGCATCTTCCGGCCTCTTCCAGCATCTTCCCTTACCCCAAAAGGACCGCGCAACCCCTTGGTCAATTCATCGCGGGGGGCGCAGCCCTCCCCACGACCCCCGATTCCCCCCAAAGAAAAAATCTGAAATCTGAAATCTGAAATTCTGAGATCCACGCCCCCGCCCCGGCTCTTCCGAGATCACTCGTCCACTCCTCGTTCAACAGCACCTCGTGAGCCAGCCGGATCGCCTCCAGCACCTGCCTTGCCTGAAATGCCTGCACTCCCTCTGTGTGAATCAATTTCTCAAAATAACCTTCAAGAAAATCCTGTTTTGACGTCTCAGATGGTCTCGCTCGGAGCGCCGCACCCCACCTTTCCAGATGCTTCAGATAGTAAGGCCGCGCCCGTTCCGCCACCCGCTCCC
>NZ_JBISBU010000066.1:0-27493 GCF_044385805.1 Haloferula sp. A504 | reverse complement strand
CTTCAATTCTATCATCGGGAGTTAATACGCAGCCGCAATGATGACTATATCTGCCACACTCAAGAAATCCGAAATAATGATGCCGAGAAGTATAACTCCGAATCTCGAATAGCGGGGACCCCAAACGAAGATGGATTACCGCAAGAGACGAGCAGAGTTCGTTGCAGTAGCAATACTCTGGGTGTTGCCAGCGATTGTGTGGGTCCTGTTCGCGCTCATGTTGTTTTTTCGGGGCGGCAAGGGTCCGGTGCAGGATCTGTTCTTTGTGCCAGGCGTCATGGGCATACCGGCATCGCTGCTCTGGGCATTTTACTTGGGGATGCGCTCGCGTACTGCGCGGGGGTCCCGCTTGGAGACATGGCGCGATGGCGGGTTTCTTTTTGCCGCCTCGACCCTCGTCGTACCCTTCGTTGCGATGCTGGGATGGTGACGGCTGCTGATGCGTCGTTGAGCCGCGTTCGCTGGACGAAGATCTGAACTGGCAGGTCAGGCCTTGGCGATCTTGGCGTCTTGGCGGTGAATCCAATCTCTCCGGTCCAGCGTGCTTCATATCATTGCCGCTTGAGGAAGCCTTTGGGGGGAGTAATCTGGTGGGCATGTCCCAGGCCATTGTCGATCCCGAGGATCTCCGGCGCTTTGCGGTGGAGTTGAAGCGTTTCAACGAGGAGTTGCGCGACCGGACGGCGTCGTTGATGGCGCGCTTCACCTCGCTGGGAGAGACCTGGCAGGATCAGGAGCAGGAGAAGTTCGCGACGGAGTTCCTGCAGACGATGAAGGGGTTGAAGCGTTTCAACGAGGTGGCCGAACGGCATTCGCCCTACCTGCTGCGCAAGGCCGAGCGGATCCAGCAGTACCTCGACCAGCGTTGATGGGATGTGCACCGATCCTCGGGAGAGCGGCTGACGGATTTCGAGGAATTGGGACCATGATGGATAGGATGGATAAGATTTTCTGGAAACTGGCCGGACGAAGAGTGGTTGTAGGGAGGTTTGCGATTCTGGACCGGACTTCGGAATCAAATCATCCCATGCATCTTATCCATCCTGGTCCCCAGTTCCCGATCGGCTTGTTTGCTATCGCGGGTGGGCGAGTCCGATGCTGACAAGGCCGCGATTGTCCTTTGTGGCTTGGGAAGGGGTGGCTAGATTGCCGCGGGGAACAGGGGTTCCGACAACGACCGTGGCAGACCAGGCAAACGTCGCATCGATCGAAGCGCTGGAAGATTTCCGAGCGGGTCTCGTGCGTTATCGTGAGCGCACCAACCAGGCGCTGGAGGATGTGTCCGGAGAGGTGAAGCGCACCCGCGAATGGCTGACCTTCGAGAAGCGGACGGCGTGGCAGGGCGAGGTGCGGCGGCGCCAGCGGCGGGTCGACCAGGCACTGGCCGAACTGGCGACCTCGAAGTTGTCGGTGATGAAGGACGACCATTCGGCGCAGGAACTCGAGGTGAAGAAGGCGCGTCGGGCGCTGGCGGAGGCGGAAGAGAAACTGCGCCTGACGAAGAAGTGGGCCCGGGACTTCGACTCGATCGTCGAGCCGGCGTCGCGCCCGCTCGACAGCCTGCGCGAGCGCATCGCAAGCGAGCTGCCGAAGGCGATCGGCTCGCTGGATGCGATGATCCGCTTGCTCGGCGACTACGCGGGGCGAGAGGCGGCCCCGGTGCGGGTGGAGACGAAACGACCGGAGGAGGAAGCGCCATGAGTGCGACGGGAACGGCCAAGGGGATCATCAACGACGCGACCCGCGAGCTTCACGCCCGCTGGGACCAGGTGCGGGAGCACTGGCGGGATGCCAAGGCGGCGGAGTTTTCCCAAACGTACCTGTCGGGACTCGCCGAGGACACCTCGCGGGCATTGCGGGTGATCGATGAACTGGAGCGGCTGATTGCGAGAATCCATGACGACTGCGAGTAATCCGCTGAACCCGGCTGAAGTCTTGGGCAAACTCGATGCGCTGAAACACGCGATCGAGGCCGCGGCCCGTGGCGAGCGGCTGGCCGACGAAGCGCGGACTGCGCGGGTGGTGGCTGCGCGGCGTGAGATGCGCGAGCAGGAGGAGCAACTCGCCATGGAGCATGAGCGCCGCCGGACCGAGCTGGAGGGGCGGCATGCCAGGGAGCGCGATGCGGCCGAGGCCCGCCACGTGGCGCGGCTGGAACGGATCGAGGCGTGCTATCATTCGGCCCGCCGGGCACTGACTAATGAGGTGACGGGTGCCCGCGACAGCCGGGTCGGGCAGGTGCAGGGCGAGATGATGCTCCAGCAGGAGGAGCTGAAGGAACGCTACGACCGGGCGCAGAGCGAATTGCTCGGGTTGCGCGCCGCGGCGGAAGAGGATCTCGCCAAGGCGACGGAGATGGCCGACGAGGCGCGCAAATCGCTGCGCGGGTTCAAGCCGCTGGTGTCGGCCAAGCTTGGCGGACGCGGCGTCAAGGTTGGTGAGGCGCTGGAAGGGGACTTGTTGAGTGAGGCGGCGCTGGATCTGGAGGTCGTGCAGCGGCTGCCACTGGCGAAGTTTTTTCGCTTTGTCCCGCTGACCGCGCTGCTGGTGCTGGCCATCGGCCTGAGTGCCTGGCTGTCGGGCAGCCCCGGAGATTTCTCCAAGTGGTGGCCGATGGCGGCGATCGCGGGGGGTGCGGTGCTGGTCTTCTACGCCGTCGCGCTGGCCACGGTGTGGGGGGCGATGCAGCGGCTGGCCGAGTCGCTGCAGCGCGTGCGCCTGACGGGGGCGATGGGGGTGAATGCGATGATCGGCCGGGTGCGGGGGCTGAAGGAGGAGATCGACGCCGAGACCGAGCAACTGCGCGGTGGCCTGAGTGAGATGATGCGCGAGAGCGATTCCATTTTGCAGGACGAGATGCGCCGCGGACGGGAGAAGCTGGAGGCTCAGTTCGCGCGCCTGCCGGGTGTCGAAGAAGGTCTGCACCAGCGTCGCCTCGAACGCGTCGCCCGTGCTCACTCGCAGCGCCTCGCTGCGCTGGAAGAGGAGCAAGGTCGAAGCCTGGAGGAACTCAAGGCGTCCTTGCAGGCAAAGATCGCCGAAGCGGATGCCGGGCATGACCAGGCCCTCGCGGAAGTTGCCGCCAACTGGCCGGAGGAGGTCGGGCGGCGGATCGAGCGGTTGGCGGCACTCATCGATGAACGGGCAAGCCGCTTTCCCGAGTGGTCGCGCGAGTGGCTCGAAAGCTGGCAGCCGCCGGAGTCGGGCGAGTCGGCGATTCCCTTCGGTTCGCTCACCGTTCCGCTGGCCGAGCTCGCCGAAGAAACTCCGGGGGACGCCCGCTTTTCCCTGCCGGAGTCGATCGCACTGCCGCTGGCGCTGGGATTCCCCGGTCAGGGCTCACTGTTGTTCGAGGGCGACGCGACCGAGGCGGCCGGGGCGATCCATTCGGTGGTCCTGCGCCTGCTCGGTCATTTCCCTCCGGGACGTGTGGCCTTCACCTTCATCGATGCGGTCGGTCTCGGGCGCGATCATGCCGGCCTGATGCACCTCGCGGACTACGAGGACACGCTGATCCACGGCCGGATCTGGACCCAGTCGGCGCAGATCGAGGAGCGGCTGGCCGAGCTCAACGAGCACGTCGAGAAGGTGATCCAGATGTACCTGCGCAACGAGTATGCGACGATCACCGAGTACAACGAGAAGGCCGGGGCGATCGCCGAGAAGTACCAGTTCGTGGTGATCTCGGGACTGCCTGCCGGCTTCAGCGACACCGCGATGGGTCGGCTGCGCAGCCTTGCGGCGAGTGGGGCGCGGTGTGGCGTGTTCCTGCTGATCCAGCTCGAGAAGCCGCTCGCGGATCCGGCGCTGGAGGCTGAGCTGCGACAGACCTGCCTGTGCCTGAAACAGGAGGATGGGGTCTGGCGGATCGCCGGTCGTCCCGGGACCGTGGTCCTCGACCGCGCGCCGGAGGACTCGCTGGAAACCGAGCTGGTCCATCGTTTCGGCAAGGCAAGCGTCGACTCCAACCGGATCGAGGTGCCCTTCAACAGCATCGCCCCCGAGGGAGAGTGGTGGTGCGAGGAAACCGGCGACGAACTGCGGGTGCCGATCGGCCGCACCGGCGCGCGCAAGCTCCAGCAGCTGGCGATCGGCAAGGGCACGCGCCAGCACGCCCTCATCGCCGGCAAGACCGGTTCCGGCAAGTCGACCTTGTTCCACGTGATGATCACCAACCTGGCGCTGCATTGCAGCCCGGAGGAGGTGGAGTTCTATCTCGTCGACTTCAAGAAGGGCGTCGAATTCAAGTGCTATGGAACCCGGCGGCTGCCGCATGCCCGGGTGGTGGCGATCGAGAGCGACCGTCAATTCGGCCTGAGCGTGCTGCACCGGGTCGACGAGGAGCTGCGCCGTCGCGGCGAACTTTTCCGCGAACACGGCGTGCAGGATGTGGCCGGCTATCGCAGGGCGACCGGCGGGAAACTGCCGCGCACGCTGCTGATGATCGACGAGTTCCAGGAGTTCTTCACCGAGGACGATGGCATCGGTCAGGAGGCCTCGCTGCTGCTCGACCGCATCGTGCGTCAGGGCCGCGCCTTCGGCATCCATGCCATCCTCGGTTCCCAGACGCTCGGTGGCGCTTACACTCTGGCGCGCGCGACGCTCGGGCAGATGGTCATCCGCATCGCCCTCCAGTGCAACGAGGCCGACGCCTACCTGATCATGGACGACGACAACCCGGCACCGCGCCTGCTGACGCGTCCGGGTGAGGGGATCTACAACGACAATGCCGGGGCGCTCGCGGCGAACAGCCCGTTCCAGACGGTGTGGCTTTCCGAGGAGGAGCGGAACGAGCGGCTCGACGAGGTGGCGGCGCTGGCCCGCAAGCGCGGGATAGCGATGCCGGCGCCGGTGGTCTTCGAGGGCAACGCTCCGGCCGACTTGAAGGAAAACGACCGGCTGGCCGCGGTGCTGGCCGAGCCTCCCGTGGAGAAGCCCAAGGCGGGCCGGATCTGGCTGGGGGCGCCGAATTCCATCAAGGGACCGACCGAGGCGGTTTTGCGGCGCCAGAGCGGCTCGAACCTGCTGGTGGTCGGCCAGGGCGAGGACCGGATGAAGGCGCTGATGAGTGCGGCGCTGGTATCGCTTTCCGCCCAGTATCCGGCCGGGTCGGCCCGCTTCGTGGTGCTCGACCCCGAGGGCGAGGGCGGCGACCTCGCGGCCATGCTCAAGACGCTGCCGCAGGAGGGCGAGGTGCACCAGCCGGGCGATCTGGCCGGGGTCATGGCGAAGCTTGCCGCCCGGCTCGAGGCGGGTGGCGAGGACGAGGTCTTCGTCTTCATCCGCGACCTTCAGCGTTTCAAGGCGCTCCGTGAGGAAGAGGACTTCGGATTCTCCTTCGACGAACCCTCGGCCGGAGCCGCCTCGCCGGCGAAGGTCTTCCGCGAACTGATAGGGGAAGGCGCGCCCGCGGGCATTCACCTGATCGTCGGGGTCGACACCTGGAACAACGTCGGGCGCTGGATTCCGCGCAAGAGCATGGCGGATTTCCAGATGCGGGTCCTCTATCAGATGAGCGCCAACGATTCCTCGGCGATGATCGACAGCCCCGCCGCCGGCAATCTCGGACTCCACCGGGCCCTGCTCTACGACGAGTCGCAGGGGACGCTCGAGACCTTCCGCCCGTACTCGCGGATCTCGCCGGGCGAGATCTGAAGGGTCCCGCACTCCACCTTGGACAAAGCTTCGAGAGGCCACTAAACAAAGTCATGACGGTAGGGATCATCGCCAACCCGCACAAGGAGGGTTCGCGTCGGACAGTGGAGGCGCTGATCGCCGCACTGGAGGATCACGGCTTGTCATTCGCACTTGAAACGACGGCGGCGGAGATGACCGACCGTTTGCCCGGCTTGTCCGGGAAAGCCCTCGCCGAAACCGCCGATGTGATCGCGGTGATCGGGGGCGATGGGACCATGCTGCACGCGATGGCCAAGCTGGGCGGTTGCCCGAAGCCGATGGCCGGGATCAACATCGGCAACCTGGGTTTCCTCACGAGCTGCACCGACGACGAGATCCCGGAGTTCGTGGATGCCCTGGTGAGCGGAAGCTTTTCGACCAGCGAGCGGATCCTGCTGGATGCCTGCGTGGAGACCCGGGATGGTTCCACGAAGCGCTTTCTCGCCCTCAATGAAGCGGTGCTGGCGCGGGGTCAGACGGGACGCCTCGTCGCGCTGGAGGCAAAGGTCGATGGGGAAGTCCTCAACCGCTACCGGGCCGATGGTTTGATCGTGGCCTCGCCCACCGGGTCGACCGCCTATTCGTTGTCCGCCGGGGGACCGTTGATCAGTCCGTCGGCCGGCGTGTTCGTGATCACGCCGATCTGTCCGCACACGCTCAGCCAGCGATCTCTGGTGGTGAGCGACGATGTGGAAATCGAACTGTCGCCCGAGGAGCCTTCCGACGGGCCGATGCTGTTCACGGTCGATGGCCGGGATTGCGTGGAGATCGGTCCGGCCGACCGGGTGCGGGTGCGCAAGGCCGGCCAGCAGCTGAACCTCCTGCGCCTCGAAGGCCGTTCGTTCTACGCCGCACTGCGCCAGAAGCTGAACTGGCGGGGCGGCTGATCGTGACTTCAGGCCAAGGCTTCGGTCACCTACCGGGTCAGCGGAAAAATCCTGCGATGCCGGCTGCAGTTCGCGCGGAGCCGGGCCCGGTGAATCTGGTGGAATGGTGCCGCCCGACGATGTTGGGATTGTTGGTAAGGAGGCGGCTCTCCCTCGTCGAAGCACCGACTGCGGCACCGCCCAGGTCCCTCCGGATCTCTGCGGGGTTTCTGCGCCGATGGCACGAACAGGAGATGAACCGGAAAAGAGCGATCCGAGGTCAGCCGAACCAGTTCAGGAAAGTCTTGATGATCACGGCATTTGCGATGTCGACGAAGAAGCCGCAGACCAGCGGCACGATGATGAAGGCCTTGTGGGCAGCGCCGTAGCGCTTGGCGACGGCGGTCATGTTGGCCATCGCGGTCGGGGTCGAGCCGAGCGAGATGCCGCCAAATCCCGAGCACACGACCGCTGCTTCGTAGTCGCGTCCCATCAGGCGGAAGATGACGAACAGCGCGAAGGCGAAGGCGATCAGGAACTGCGCGCCGAGGATCGCGAGGATCGGGCCGGCCAGCTCGGCGAGCGTCCACAGTTGCAGGCTCATCAGTGACATCGCGAGAAACATCCCGAGCGAGATGTCGGAAATCAGCGCCAGCGATCGGCTGCCGGCCGACCAGGCCAGCTTCGGCAGGATCCTCGGGATGATGTTGGTCATGAGGATCGCACCGAACAGGCAGCACACGAACAGTGGCAGCTGCAGGCCGGCCTCCTCGAGCGCCTCCTGGATCCCGAGGTCGAGGGTGAGGCTGACGTTGAGCACCAGCCACGCGCTGAGGAACGAATAGGCGTCGATCTGCGAGTGCTCCTGGTTGTGGACGAGGCCCACGTCCGGTTGCTCGATCGCCTTCGGCTCCAGCTTGTGGCGCTTGATCAGGATGTTGGCGATTGGTCCGCCCATCAGCGCGGCGAGGACCAGGCCGAAGGTCGCGCAGGCGATCCCGATCTCGCTGGCGTTGCCGATCCCGTATTCGTCCCGGAAGGTCGGCGTCCAGGCGATCGCCGTGCCGTGACCGCCGATCAGCGAGGCGGTCCCGCCGAGGATGCCGACCGGCTTGTCGAGCCCGAACAGGCTCGCCACCCCCACGCCGGTCAGGTCTTGCAGGAACATGTAAACGACCGTCGCGGCGATCAGCATGACCAGCGGCAGTCCACCCGCCAGCAGCGAACGGAAGTCGGAATTCAGCCCGATGCCGGCGAAGAAGAAGACCAGCAGGATGTCGCGGCTCCTCAGGTCGAACGAGATCTCGGTCCCTGTGATCGCGTAGATCCCCCAGGTCGCCAGGCACACCAGCAGCCCGCTGCTGACCGGCTCCGGGATGTTGTAGCGGCGGAGCAGTGGGAACCGCTGGTTGAGCCACTTGCCCAGGAACAGGACGAGGATGGCCAGGTTGAAGGTGGTGATGGCACGGAGTTCCATGCCGGGGCGAACGTGGTTCGGGAGGTTTCCGGGGTCAATTCGTCAGAACGGCGGACCGTGCCGTCAATCTCTCGCGTCGGTTCAATGACCGTAAGTTGCCCTCGCGACACCGGCGGGTTGACGAGGTCTCCAATCCCCGGGCTTGGCTCGGGCTGGACGGGGAAAGGGACTGGAAGTCCCTTCTCCTCAGTCTTTCGCAGGATCAACAGCGGGCTGCGCCAGGCTTTCTTCCATCTCGGAGATGGCGGCGCGGAGGCTGTTGTCGCGGACCTGGATGAAGCCGGTGGAAGAGCGGTCGAAATCGATGATCACGAGCATGATCGAGGCCAGCACCAGGATCAGGAGGCTCGTCCGCAGGCGGCTCATCTTCCCGGAGAGCCCGGCGTTGAATCCCGCCACGGAAACGGTTGCCGCGGCGATCAGGAGAAGCAGGGTCAGCACCATCGGAGGCAGGCTGTCGAGGACTGCCGCCACCCGGTTGGTGTCGCTGTCCAACACCTTGGTGACCGATTGCACCAGGGCCGCTTCGATCGGTCCTTGTGCGGACCCTTTCACAATGCGCTCGGTGGCCGGCCACAGCTTCGCCTTCGCATCCCATGATTGTCGGATGAGGCTCTCCAGCCGCGCGACCGTCATCTTTCCGCTATGCCCGCTGGTCCGGGTGCGGGCGTAGTCAAGCAGGGCCGCGCGCAATTCGCTGCGGCCCGGTTCCTTGGCCAGACTGGCGTGCAGAAAGGCCGTGCCCAGGGCATTCGTCTCCGCGACGATGGCCTTCTTGCGTGCCTCGTGGCGGTTGATCGCCGCACCGAAGGTGAAGGCAAGCATCAGACCAAGCACCGCGAACATCGAGGTCAGGCTGATCCTTCCCCCTCCGATCTCGTCACTCTTCCATGCATGCTGCCGCCGCACGCCGATCCGGTAGCCGACCTCCAGAGCAACCAGCAGGACGGCGAGGAAGATCACGAAGTCCAACCACAGGGGGACCAGATGGAAGATGGAGAATGACATGCTGTCTGGGTTTCAAGGGGGGTTGCCGGAGCCCGTGGGGCGCCGGTTTTTCATCGCCGGTTTGTGCGGCTCCGAGTGAATCTTGTCGGATTCGTTTCCATGCTGGTTCAGTTGGGGTGGCCACGCTCGCGCCGTCCCTTCTCGATGAGGGCTTCGAGTCTTTCCGGGTAGCTCTTCGGGAAATACCAGATCTGTGTACCGGGCTTCCGCTCAAGCCCGCGTTCCTCGGGCTCGTCGTGATAGAGGAACTGCAGGATGGCGTCGGAGCTGACCCACGGGTTCATGTACCAGTGGGCGTGGGCGCGGAAATCGCCCGGTCGCTCGTCGTCGGCGTATTCCATGTCGATGGCGTCGATGGCTCCGGATCGGGCCTGTTCGGTCAGCCACTTGATCTCCTCGGGGCTCAGCTCTCCGCCATCCGGGCGCCCGAGGCGGTTCTCGCCACGGTTGGCCAGCTGGGCGATCCGGAGCACGCTGTCCTTGGCATGATAGGTGATGGTGACGTTGTCCACCATCGGACTGAAGGCCGGAAGGTATTCGTTGACGAATCGCCGCATGCCGACATCCGCAGCTGCAAAATAGACCTCGCCGATCCGCAGTTTTCTCCGCGCGGTCGTGGAACTCCCGCCCTCCTCGGCCAGCAGCGTGAGTGCCGGAGCCACCACCTGCGCTCCGGCGCTGTAGGCGAGGATGTTGATGCGCCGCGCGCTTGTGTTTTCCGCAAGAAACTCGATCAGGTCCGCCATGGCCGGTGCGGTGGCAGCGGCGTATTCGACATCTTTTCGATAGGTGAGGAAACTCCCGGTCGATGGCCACGAAAAGGAGATGAAGACCGTGTTGCGGGCCATGAAATGGTGAAACTGCGCGCCCTGCACGGTGGACCGGAGGAAGCTCGATTTCGCCCCGTGGACAAAGAGCGTGATTTCCTTGAAGCGGGACCGTCGCAGCACCTGCTCGATCTCCGCCGCGAATCGTTTGCCGCGGGTGGTGGGAAGCGCGTCCAACTCCTCGGCGGACTCGAGGTCGAGCGGGACCTCGCCTTCACGCTCGGCGGCGGCGGACAGGTCGAGCACGTCCTGCCAGTGCAGGCCCGGTTCCCCCATCCTTACCGTCGCCGCACCCAGCTTCAGCTCTGAAGTCGCGCCATTGGCGTAATATCGCCCCTCGCTTCGATCCGCCGCCGGCCGGTTGGTGGCATAGAAGGTTTTGATTTCCGGCGAGCGGTCTTCGGACGAAACCTCACGGAAGGCCTCGCCTCCAAGGTATTGATGTGCCAGCGGGGCCGGCATCAGCTGCCAGCTTTCGCTGCACGAGCTGAGTATCACCATCCCGAGGGCGGCCAACCCACAGCGTTGAATTTTCGCCATGGCGCTATGCTTCACTCTCCGGCGGATGGGTCAACGGTCGGGGGCGCCCGGGACTGCCCGGGCACCTTTGGAGGCCGCCTGCCCGAGCGTTCAGCGCCTGTTGGCGCGCAGGCGGTTCTCGCTGGCCAGGGCTCCGATCACGGCACCGGCAGCCATGGCTTCGCCCTGGCCGATTCCTCCGGTGTTTTTGCCGACGATGGCACCGATCGCGGCGCCGCCGACAGCACCGCGGGTCTGGGCGGCGTTGATCTCGGGGTCATAGGAGCAGGATGCAAGGGGGAGCGCGACGAGCATGCTTAGGGAAATGAGGATTCGAATTTTCATCGTGGAAAGGGGTTGTGGGATTGCGGGGCTTAGCGGTCGAGTTGGTTCTTTTTCGTGAAGGCGTCGAAATCGGCAGTGGACACGGTGCCGTCGTTGCTGGAATCCAGCTCGGCGATGACCCGGTCGAAGGTGCCGTTGTCCGCCACGTGTTTGGTGAACTCCTCGCGGGTCACCACGCCGTCCTTGTTGAGGTCGCGCTCGGTGAACAGCGAAACGTCGCTGCCCGGGTTGGCGGCCTTCCATTCCTCAAGCGTGACCCGGCCGTCGCCGTTCGT
The DNA here is from genome assembly GCF_044385805.1 of Haloferula sp. A504. Classification (NCBI taxonomy): domain Bacteria; kingdom Pseudomonadati; phylum Verrucomicrobiota; class Verrucomicrobiia; order Verrucomicrobiales; family Verrucomicrobiaceae; genus Haloferula; species Haloferula sp. A504. Next base: position 16,500 of record NZ_JBISBU010000066.1, on the reverse strand, counting down.
GTCGCTGGCATTGAAGACGCCCTTGGTCAGGGCCTTTCGGACCTCGGCGGTGCTCAGGCGGTCGTCGGAGTTGGTATCGGTCGTGTCGAACGTGCTCGTGGTGGTGCAAGACAGCAGGGCGGCTGAAATCGCCGTGACGGCGAAGACTGGAATCAGGAGTTTGGCTTGGTGTTTCATGATGATGCTTGGGAGTTTGGATTGCAGGGTTCGGCGTCAGAACTGATAGACAGCCTTCAGCCAGAAGTAATCGCCCTGGGGGCGGTTGGTGGTCTCGAGTTCGGTCAGCCAGCGGGCCTCGACGACGAAGGCGCTGTCATCAACCGGGAGGATATAGCTGAGCACCGGTCCGAGGCCGTAGGTGCTGCCTTTGAAGCCGCCGAGGGTGGCCCCGCGGCCGCTGTCGCCGGTGACTTGCTCGATGTAGAAGGCCTCGACTCCGATGCCGAGGACGCCTGGACCGACGGGCAGCAGTTGCTGGGCGCTGACGTCAAGGTGCCAGACCGTGCCATTGCGGTAGCTGGTGTCGGAGTTTTCGGTGGCGAAAGTGAATCCGGTGTGGACGGCGAAGTTGAAACCGGTCTCTTCGTTGGCGTAGGCCACCCCCACCGTGGGATCGAAGCTCCAGTGGTTCAGACCCGGATTGGCCAGGCGTCCGGCCCGGTAGTCACCGGTCGGTGCATAGATCGGCAGCGCGGCATTGAACTGCCAGTTGTCCGACTTCCACGCCATCATCACCGGCAGGATCGAGATGTCTCCGAGGCCGTCGGTGCTCGAGCTGACAAAGGCGGGCGGCAGCAACCCGACCCGGACCTGCGCCTCGACGTTCATCCAGACGTATGGCACGAAGGCCCCGACCGAATAGTGGGCCCCGAGAACCTGCTGCTCGAAGGTGTAGATTCCGCCCAAGGTGAAGGCGTCGCTGGTCGCATCGAGCCCGAGGCCGAGCCGATTGGCGATCGGGATGCGTGAGCCGGCTGATGCGTCCCCCGAGTAGTGGAGATACATCGACTCGACCACCCAGCCGGGCTGGGTCGGCAGTATGTCGATCATAGTGCTCATGCCGCCGGGCACGTGGTGGCCGGCACCGCCTTCCTCGGCGAGGGTGAAGGGTGCGGCGAGCAGGCAGAGGGAGGCGGCGGTCAGGGTTGCGGGAGCGATTTTCATCGTCGTCTGATGTTTGGAAATGGGATCGGTGTTTCGTTTAGTGGGTTGTGGCGTGCGTTAGGACTTGGGCAGCACGAAGTTCGCCTGAAGACGGAATCGGAAGCCGTCGGGTCCGTTGGCGGCGGATTCCGCCCAGTAGCCGACCCCGGCCTGCAGACTGACCGGCAGCTTGCCGATCTTGACCAGCTTGGAGACGGCGGCATTGACGGGGATCGCCCACTGGGCGGCGTTCCAGTCGTAGTTCATCTCGCTCTGCAGCGAGAAGGTCCAGGCGTCCTCCGTGGTGTAGGAAACAAAGGGCTGGACGAAGGTGTTGTTGATGCTCCGGTCGCCACTGCCGGCGAAGGACCAGACGTGGTTGGAGAGGACTCCGTACGTCCACGGCCCCTGCATCCGCAGCATCACCAGCGAGGGGCCGGCGCTCCACTTGTTCGCCCCGAGCAGACTGTCAGTGGCGGTGGGGAACAGCATCACCGGCCCGGCACCCCACATGAACCCGTTCTCGGACGGCGTCGGGGAAAAGAACAGGGACAGGTTGGTATCGCCGAGGCCGAACTGCGAGCCGGAGCCCGGGAATAGGCCCTCCTGGTGGATCACCGGAATGATGGTGCGGGCGATCAGGTTCCAGTGCTCGTTGAGTTCGAACGGGATCACCGGCTGGATGTTGGTTTGCAGCTTCCATCCATCGCCGAGCGGGCCGAAGCCCTCGTCGTAGTTGGCCTGGATCGGCAGGGTGATCAGGTCGGCCAGTGGGTTGGTCAGGTCCTGGGCCAGGTCGGCGCTGTCCCCGCCCGCCGAAGGCGGCGGGGACAGCGTCTCCTCAGCCTGTGTGTGGAGCGGGCAGGCCAGCGCCATGGTGAAAAGGAGTGCCGGGAGGATTTGCTTTGTGAGTTGGGTCGTGTGTTTCATGAGCTTGATGTTGTTGAACGTTTTAGGTTGCTTGAATTGAATCTGTTGGATGGACGTTTTATTCGCCCACCACCTCGGTCAGCGGGTTGCCGATCGAGCCAGAGGGCGGCTTGACGCCGAGATGGTTGGCGAGGGTCGTCGCGATGTCGTAGGGGGTGACCGGACGGCTGATCTTGCGGGACTCCAGGCCGGCCCCGGCAAAAATCACCGGCACAAAGGTGTCGTAGCGCCACGGGGAGCCGTGGGTGGCCGCCACCTCCAGTCTTTCCATAGCCTTCTTCGTATTCGGGGACTTATCGGATGGTGGATTCGGGCGAAAAGCACAGTCGCTTGATTGCGAGGCGGCCTCGACTTTCCCGGGGACTTCTGGGCACGTTTTGTGTCACGGCTTGCTGGAACTGTTCAGCGTTCTGAGTTCCTGTTTGGCGGCTTCCAGATCGACCAGAAACCCTGCGTTGGCGTGCAAGCGGGCGACGGTGGCCGCGCCCATCGTCCGCCCGGCGGCGACGTCACTGTGCCAGTGCGCGTTGCAAACCAGGCGGCTGATCCCGAACTCCTTGCCCCGCTTCAGAATGGCGTCGGACTGCTCCGGAAACAGTTCGGTGAGAATCAGCGCCCAGGCCCAGCCAACCGCGGTGTGCCCGGAAGGATAGGAGCCGTCCTTGCGCAAGGCCTCCTCCTCATCCGGAGTCAGGACCGGCGTGTCGTTGACCATGAAGGGTCTCGGCCGCTGATAGTGGTTCTTGGCCGCATAGGTCGACAGCCCCGCGTCGGCCAGAGTTCGCCTGAGAATCATGTAGGCGTGGGGTGTCGTCTCTTCCGAGATGGGCTGCTCCAGAATGCTGTTGAAGGCCTCGGTTGCCTGCGGAAAGGCCAGGATATTGTCCTGAATCGCCTGAGCCTTTCGTGCCTCATCTTCCAGCGCCACGTAGTGCGCTGCCATCTGCTGATCGAGGGCAAGGGCCGCAGATCCATCCTCGGGAGGAGGCGGCAGCAAGGTGAGGCTGTTTGGCACTTCACCCTCGGCCAGATACCCCTCCAGAATGCCCTCGCGAATCTCTCTGAGTTCCTTGGACAGTGATGTCTCGGGCTCCTTTTCACAGCTCGGGAACAGCGCCAGAGCAGCGAGAAGGAGGATGGAGTGAGCGGCTCCACGCAAACGGGTCAAGCGCAAGGGTGAGGATGAAATCTTCATATGGATGTGGCTGGTGTTCTGCTATTTCACGGCCTCGATGCTTGGAAAGGTCCAGGTGCCATCCAGAATCTCCTTGCGCGGCTGATACATGCGGATCGCGTAGTTCCAACCCTCGGTGATGGGCAGGTAGTTGCTGCTCTTCGGGTCTCCACCAAAGTGAATCGTGTAGGAGCCGTCTTCATTCGTCTTGGCCGAGGAGTTGTTGAAGCTGTTCCGGCCCAGGTCGTTCTTCTCAAGATACCCGTCGGCATTGTAGACCGTGATCGACCAGAAGGCATCCACGGGCACATCCTTCACCGTGACGACATGCGGCGTCTTGCCGTCGTTTTTATCGACACTGTCGACCAGGTAGAAAGCGGCAGTGCGTGGCATGCCGCCCCAGCCAGCGGCAGTGCCGACCAGATGGTCGATCGGCCGGACCTCTTCCTTGCTGCCGAACGCGTAGGTGCTGTCGAAGCCGAGGGTGGAGAGATCGCTGAGCGCCTTGCGCGCCACCGTGAGTTGATCGGTGTCCCAGTTAGGTGCCTCGAAAGGTCCTTTCCCACCACCGCTTACCGTGATCTTGTCCTGGGCCGCGTGAGCTTTCGCAAGGTCGTCGGGATCACCCGCGTCATAAAAGGTGCGAATGGTCACCAGGGCGAAGCGTGTGCCAACCGAATCCTCCGTCAGTTCGTACGTCCCCGGTTCCGACTCGGCGATCATGTAGTGATCCTGGCTGACAGAAAGCAGCGACATGTAACGCCCGCCCACCTCAGGCAGAGTGATTTTCACGGGCTTCGAGAGATCCAGGACCATCGAGGAATAGAGCGTGTCCTGGTTCATACGGATCACGGGTTGGTTGTCCGGTGTCGTGGGTTCCCGCAGGTGAAAGAATTTATCAAATCCAAGGTTAAACTCATTGATGTTGGCACGGATCATCTGATCCGACTCGGCCCGCACGAAGTTGGACACGTTGACTGCTTTCTTGCTCTCGTCGGCGAGGACGGTTGAAGCAAGGATGGACGCCGTGAAGACGGCGATGCTTGATTTAGTGATTGTTTTCATAATTCGATATTTTCAGGTGATTTGATTTCGTGTCCGCACTTCACTCCGCTTTCCTTGCCTTGGGCGGCGACCAGCGGCCTTCAAGGGCCTCTTTCTCTGGTCCGTAGAGGCGCATCGTCATGTAGAGGGGGCCGTCGGGCGCGGGAAGCCAGTTGGACTCCAGCGCCTCACCGGGAGAGTCCTTTCCAATGTGCAGCACCAGGGATCCGTCTTCCTCCAGCTTGAATTGGTCCATCATCACCGAGCTCAGGAGGTAGCGCTCGAGTGGGTTCTCGATGAAGAGTTGGGTTTTTCCGTCATACATGGTCAAGGACCAGAACGCCTTGACCGGCGGGAGCGTCCCCTTCGGGAAGGTCAAGGTGTAGCTGTGTTTCGAGGCGTCCAGCGGCGCGCCATCGGCATCGGTGAAATAGGTCGGATAGATCGCTTCCTTCGCCGAGTTGCCGTAGAGACCTGCGTGGGCGCCCGCGGAGCGAAGCATGTCCGGCCGGTCCAGCCCGTAGTTCTCCTTGGCGCTTTCGTTCAGGAATTTCCGGGTGCCGAACCATTTCCCGCTGGCCAGGGGATCGCTGGCATTACCGGCAATGAAGGCCTCGATCTCGGCGAACGCCTCTTTCACTCCGGAGTTCAGCGCCTGCACGGTGTCGTCAGGCAGAGCATCGAGGCGGAAGGTCTTCCCAGGCCCAACGCCGAGGCGGGCGAGATCCTGCCAGAGCGCCTCCTCTCCCGGACCCGGTTTTTCGAGCAGGTCCATGATGAAGTCCAAGTAGAGCAAGAAGCGCTCGTCGAACTGCGAGCCCTCGACCCACTCCGGGTAGTCGGGTGTGGCTGAAGGCGCCGGGGCGTCCTCACCCAGGAAAGCACTCAGTGGCTCCAGTTTGTACTGGTCCTGGATGGACTGGACCTTCTCCAAATCATCCGGCCCAAACAACTGGGTCCGAGTGACATTGAAGATCACGTCGGTTTCGGATCGGATCAAGTCGGTGATGCCCTCCGGCTTCTCTCCGTCCCACCCCGGCCCGGCGAGCAGGTAGTGGCCCGCCTCATTGCCTGTCGTCAGATTGCCGACATACGCGAAGTTGTGCGTGTAGAGATCGATCAGCTGGAAACTGTAGTATCGTTCCGCCTCCATCTTGGGAACGGACAGGACGAGCGGTTCCGCGCGCAGGTCCATCCAGAACATGCAGTAGGGCGTGTCTGCATTGGGGGTGACCACCGCCTTGTCTTCCGGCGTGAACAGCCGCGCCTCGCAGGAGACCTCGTTGAACGGCCCCTTGTATTCCGGGTTGTCCTTGTCAACGACGTAGTTCCACATCGTCTTGTAATGCATGACCATGGGGAAGCCGTAGATGTAGGCTTCCTTCGCGATGCTCTGGGCCTCTTCGGGCGTGACATCGCTCTGAACGGCAGCGGGATCGGCTGATTTTTCGCAGGAGCTCAGGACGAGAGCCGCTGGTAGGACGAGGGTGGAAATGATGTGATGTTTCATGGTTCTATCGGTTTAGAAGGTTTGTCTATAAGGTTACTTTACCAATTCAACGTCGGGCATCGTCCAGGACTTGTCCCAGAATTTCTCGGTGCCGCCGTAAACACGAAGCACCGGAAACGGCTTCTTGCCGCCGGTGGGAATCCAGTTGGATTCCTGCCCTTTGGGCGCTTTCGGGCCGAAATAGAGGGTCGTGCTGCCGTCCTTGTTCTTCTGCATGGTTTCACCATCGTTGGCGGAAGAGAGCCCTGGAAGATTCTCCGGGGTGTAGATAAAGGCCCAGGTTTCCAAGTCGTAAATAATCAAGGACCAGAACTGCTCGATCGGCGGGTTGGCTGGCATGGTAAAAGAGTAGGTTTTGCCTGCTTCCAACTCATTGCCGTCAGCATCGGCCAGAGCAAACAAGTATTGAGTGGCCGGCTGCGGCCCCAATTTCTGCGGATAATAGGTGCCTACAAAATAACGCTCCGCTCGGGTGTCGATATCGATCAAATCATCATAGATAAAACTGAAGCCACTGTTGATGTCTGCAAACATGCCATTACCCCAGTGTTTACCCTTCCACCAAGTTCGTGATGTATCGGCAGAATGCAGTATCCGCTTCTGCATGTAAAAGTATGCATCCGTCACAGCCTGACGCATCGCCTTCCTGCTCTTTTCATCTGGGTTGTAAGGTTTGCCTTTTTCGATACCGAGCGAGGCCAGCATTCCCATCATCAACTTATCATGCTCTTTAACATCCTCCAGGCTGAAGATCGCGTGGACATCCTCAAACCAACGTTCATCATAATGGGGCAGTGATGAATACCGCATATCAGAGGGATCAATGAATTGTGTTTCCTTAGGGTCGTCCAAATAGTACATCTTTAGCGTTTTCGCGTAAGCATAGGCATCGGCAGTGGTTGCGGTTTCGCTTTTGATCGAACGGAAGGCAAAATACACCCGGTAACTGGGGCTTTTGACTTCGATATAGCCGGAGGGGACCTGCTTGGCATAACCGGGGGGAGTCAGCAGGATTTTTCCGCCTTTGCCCTTGTCGATACCCGATGGCCCAACGTCTGCGATTGACAACTGCCAGTGGTCGACGATCTGTCCATAAAGACTCGCCTTGTCCGTTGCTTCAGGAACTTCCACCACCACCGGCCCCTTGCTTAGATCGGTCAATGATGACAGGTATGGAGTGACATTATTTGCGGTCAACAACTCCGCCTTCGGCGTGGCAGGCTTTGAAAAGGCCAGAACGGTATTGTTTCCTCCTCCGACCCCCGCGGTGGCATGGGTAAATCCGTAAATGGCTACCGCCGGCATCGACCAGAGCACAGCCTCGAAAGCTCGTTGGTATTTGACCTGGTAATCGAGATCGGTCACAGACGGCTTTGAACCGGGTGCTGGTTTGCCGCCCGCTGGATCAGTCTGCGCCACAACGTGGCCTGAGCTCAATGAGAGAACCAAAGCAACCTGGCATGACTTGACGAATAATGGGGATTTCATAACTATTTTAGTCGTTTAATGACTCATTTAGATCCTATCTGATCTGCTTTGAAATTACTTGATATATTTGATATGGATCTTCTCGATCTTGCCATTGAACTTGAAGGGTGCCCGATCGAAGTAATCCAGTGATACAGGCGAACCATAGTCGAGCCCCACATCAAAGGTCTCGGAAGCGGTGTGTCCACCGGGCACTGACCGTTCTACACGTCCCTTACCCACCTCTTTTCCGTTTACCTTCAAGGTAATCGTCGCTGGAGCCATGCGCTCTTCGTTGTCATACTTTGTTTCTACTTCGATCTTCACCTTGCCGGTGGGGAGCGGCTCTTTCGAGGCGATCTTGTAGCGGTCCAATGTCATGGCGTTGTATTCGGTCTTCAATAGACCTTTGTCCATGTAAACGGTGAATCCTGACGAGATGCCACCGAGAGCAAAAAGAACCCCTTCTGCATCTTTCGGTATTTCAGCATCGATCACGGCCAAAGTAGAGCGTCCGCTTGCAAACTTGGGCGCAATGGCTTCAGGAATTCTCCCTTGACCTTCAAAAAATGACCATTCCGTCAAAGGAGATGAAGGCATTTCACTCGTATTATAAAGCGCGGTATACAATCCTGCTCCAATAGGATACACGAAGTTGTCTGTTGCCTCTTTATCAAATACAGCTTTCAACTCAGCCAGTTTTTTGGGGTTTTCTTTGGCGAGGTCCTGCGACTGTGAATAGTCCTCTTCCAGGTTGTAGAGTTCCCACACATCATTTTCCGGTTTCCAGTTTGCGACACCAGAAATGTCAGTAGACCATGGTGTTCGAGGACCAGCAACCCCTGCGAACCAACCATCGTGATAAACACCGCGGCTGCCCATGATCTCGAAATACTGGGTTGTCTTGGCGGGCGTGGCTTCCCGATCATCGAAGGTGTAGACCATGGATGTTCCGTCAAGTTGTAGCTGTTCTACTCCATCGACAACTTTAGGCGCTGTAATATCAAGGATGTCATAGATCGTCGAAGCGATATCGTTGACGTGGTGGAATTGAGAGCGCACTTTTCCGTCATGCTTGATTTTCTTCGGCCAGGAAATCACCAAGGGAGTTCGTGTTCCGCCCAGATGAGCCGCAACCAACTTGGTGCTCTGAAAGGGTGCAGACCCTGAATAAGCCCAACCATGGTGATACATGATGTCAAGTTTGGGTCCACCCAAGGCATCCAATCCACCATAGTCTTTGTTCAGCACCTCCATTTGCTGTTCAAGAGTCGACGGCATCGAGTTCTGTGCCAGCAGCTCAGAGATGGTTCCATTCAAACCCTCAGCGGAAGGCCCGTTGTCGGAGCAAATATAAATAATCAGGGTGTTTTCCAGTAGCCCTTGGCGCTCAATTTCATCGACAACTTTTCCATACTGCACATCGGTATGCTCCAGGAATCCTGCGTAGATCTCCATCAAGCGTGTTTGAAACTCGCGTTGAGACTTGGGAATATCACTCCATTTTTGCATGCTTTTTGCCAAGGGGTTCAGCACGGCATCCTGAGGAATCCAACCCAGCGCCTTTTGTTTTTCAAAAGTCATGGTTCGCAATACTTCCCATCCTTCGTCAAATTTGCCGTCATATTTATCAGCCCACTCTTTGAAAATATGGTGGGGACCATGAACCGCGCCAGGAGCGAAGTAGACAAAGAACGGTTTGCCAGGGTTGAGTGTTGTACTGGTTCTAATCCACTGAATGGATTTTTCAGCCAAATCTTCTGTCAGGTGATATTTGGCATCATGCGGCGCTTCGACAGGGTTGGTATTTTCAAACAGGACTGGTTCATACTGTGAGGTTTCCCCGGCTAGAAATCCGTAAAAGTAGTCAAACCCCAGTCCGGTTGGATAACGGTCAAATGGACCCAGTTTCGTGATGTCGGTCACAGGTGTGTTGTGCCATTTTCCAAAGGCCGCCGTGTTGTAGCCATAATAGGAAAGCACCTGTGCAAAAGTGGCTGTCGACTTGGGAATTTTTCCCACATAGCCGTCCCAGTCAGAAGCAAACTCTGCAATCTGGCCTGTAGCCACGCGGTGATGGTTCCGCCCGGTGAGTAGGGAAGCCCGAGTCGGAGAGCACATGGCTGTGGTATGAAATGCGTTGTAACTGATGCCTGATTTTGCCAGGCGGTTCATGGTTGGCATATGAACCGGTCCTCCAAATGTCTCGGGGTTGGAAAAGCCCGCATCATCGGTCATGAAAATGACGATGTTCGGAGCGTCTTCTGGTAGATGGCTCTCTTGGGTGCGCCATTTGTGTTTCGAATCGGCGAGGGTTTTTCCGGTCGTGCTCGCAGACGTTGGTTCCGGGAATGGCAAGGATTCCTGTGCCTGCAGCAGCGTTCCTCCCAGGAACAAACCCGCCAGACAGGCCAGCGCGGTTCGATTTCGTAATTTTTGTGTGTTCATTACTTATTTTCGTAAAGGCATTCTGATGGGAATGACCTCTGTGTATTGATTTTTCCGATAACCTTTGGTTTCAATGAGTTCACAAGCGTTGAGCCGCTCCAGGCCGCCCGTGGCTATAAACAGTCTCTAATCCAAGTAGCTGATATGAATTTTCTCAATCTTGCCGTTGAATTTGAATGGCGCTCTATCGAAGTATTCGAGGGCGACGGGTGAGCCTAAGTCCATACCGACGTCAAAGGTTTCGGAAGCGGTGTGGATACTCGGAACGGATCGCTCGATGCGTCCTTGGCCCACCTGCTTGCCGTTCACCTTCAGGGTCACGGTCGCAGGGGCCATCCGCTCTGCTGAGTCGTATTTGGTTTCCACTTCGATCTTCACCTTTCCGGGCGCAATCCGTGCTTCGGAGGAAATTTTATACCGATTGAGGGTCATCGCATTGTACTCGGCTTTGAGTATTCCCTTGTCCATGTAGACGGTGAATCCAGAAGAGATCCCACCGAGTGCAAACAGCACTCCTTCGGCATCTTTCGGGATTTCCGCATCAATGACGGCCAGGGTCGAAAGTCCACTAATGAATTTAGGTGCCATCGCTTCCGGAATGCGCTCCTGTCCTTCGTAGAACGACCATTCCTTCAAGGGTGAAGAAGGCAGTTCGCTGGGGTTGAAGAAGACGGTGTATTGGGCTGCCCCGATGGGATACACGAGGTTTTCGGTGGCCTCCTTGTCGAACAACTCTTTCAGCTCGGCCAGCTTTTCGGGATTCACTTTGGCTAAGTTCTTCGATTGCGAATAGTCTTCGTTCAGGTTGTAGAGCTCCCACTCTTCTTTCTCGGGCTCCCAGTTCATGAGGCCTGATGCGTCCGTCGACCATGGCGCCTTGGGGCCAAATGTGCCGGCGAACCAACCTTCATGATAGATTCCGCGGCTGCCTAAAACCTCAAAATACTGAGTTTTTTTTGTCGTTGCCGCTTCCGGTTGGTCAAAGGTGTAGGCCATGGACGTTCCATCCAGCGGCTGCTGCTCGACACCGTTCACGGTTTTGGGTGGAGTGATGTCCAAGATGTCGTAGAGCGTTGCCGCGATATCATTGACGTGGTGAAACTGGGAGCGGATCATTCCGTCAGGCTTGATCTTCGCGGGCCAGGAAATGACCAACGGCGTCCTGGTTCCGCCGAGGTGTGCGGCGACCAATTTGGTTCCTTGGAATGGAGACGCTCCCGTATAGGCCCAGCCATGGTGATACATGATATCAAGTGTGGGCCCTCCCAGGGCATCCATTCCGCCATAAGACTCCTTGAGAGTCTCCAACTGCTGTTCACTGGTCGAGGGCATCCCATTTTGAGCGAGCAATTCACTGATCGTCCCGTTCATGCCTTCCGACGAAGGACCGTTGTCGGAGTTGATGTATAAAATCAGCGTGTTCTCCAGCAGGCCCTGGCGCTCGATCTCATCGACGATCTTTCCATACTGGACATCCGTGTGCTCCAGGAATCCTGCATAGATCTCCATTAATCGAGTTTGAAACTCGTGTTGAGATTTGGGGATTTCATCCCATTTTTGCTGGGTCGAAGCAAGCGGATTGAGAACGGAATCCTGGGGAATCCATCCCAGCTCCTTTTGTTTTTCAAAAGTCATTGCCCGTAACGCTTCCCAACCTTCATCAAATTTTCCATCATACTTGTCCGCCCACTCTTTGAAGATGTGATGCGGGCCATGGACAGCTCCGGGTGTGAAGTAGACGCAAAACGGGGTGTCGGGCTCGAGGGTTTTGCTCGTGCGAATCCACGCGATGGCCTTTTCCGCCAAATCCTCGGTCAGGTGATACTTGGGACCGTGAGGCGCTTCCACAGGGTTCGTGTTTTCAAAAAGCACGGGTTCATACTGGGACGTTTCGCCTGCGAGAAAGCCGTAGAAGTAGTCAAAACCAAGACCCGTCGGGTAGCGGTCGAATGGCCCCAGCTTGGTGATGTCGGTCACCGGCGTGTTGTGCCATTTTCCAAAGGCTGATGTATTGTATCCGTAGTAGGAAAGCACCTGAGCGAAGGTGGCGGTCGACTTGGGAATTTTGCCCATGTATCCGTCCCAGTCCGAGGCGAGTTCGGCAATCTGACCGGCCGCTACGCGGTGATGGTTTCGCCCGGTGAGCAGGGAAGCCCGAGTCGGAGAACACATGGCGGTGGTGTGAAATGCGTTGTAGCTGATCCCTGATTTAGCCAGGCGATCCATGGTGGGCATATGAACCGGTCCACCAAATGTCTCGGGGTTGGAAAAGCCCGCATCATCGGTCATGAAAATGACGATGTTTGGCGCGTCTTTGGGAAGCCTGCTCTCTTCGACTCGCCATTGATGTTTTGAATCGGCTAGAGTCTTTCCCGTCACACTGGCTTGACCAGGTTCTGGGAAAGGCAAAGCAGAGCCGTCATTTGCAGGTGCTGCCTTTACTGAAACTGAACATGTGAATGCCAGAATTGTGATCGAGCTTATTAATTTTTTCATTACTTTTTCTTATGGGTTTTGAGAGGGATTAGTCTTCGATCGGTGGGACCACGTAGTTTTTCGTGGGCTTGAATTGATCGAACATATTGAATATTTTCACCATTTCCGCCTTGCCGCCTTTCAATGTCACCTTGCCGGAGCCAATGGCATCATCCAAAGACACGGCGCTCAAATAGAGTTCAGCCCAGGTTTCAGAGTCCATCTTCAAGACAAAGTCCGCCTTCTTCAGGTAATCATCGGGGACGGAAATATACTCCGCAATCCCGCGACGCACATGCAGGGCGACGGCTTGATTCCCTTTGTCCGTGAACACGAACTCAACGACCGTGTCGGTGTTTTCGCTCTTCTTTGGATCAATCCGCACCCGGAAATAGTCAACGAAAGACTCCGGTGATTCCGCGATGGTTTCTGCGCTTGGGGGGATCAATTTGGGGTAGGTGGCCTTGCCCTCGAGCGTTAACGCTTCAGTGAGGAGGAAGGCTCTGGAAATGGAACCGGTAGTCCGATAGGCCATCTGCCTCAGCAGATCTGCTTTCAGGTTTCTGACTTCCTTGTTCTCAGGATCCAGCAGATAGGCATATTGAATGATTTGCGCCCCCCAGGCATACTCCTTGCCATCAAGTGCTTTTTGAGCGACCTCAATCACTTTGTCTTTTCCGCCCATCAATTCGACCATTCGTGCCGCCTCTTCTTTCGGGGCAATCTTGAAGAGCTTCGTCACATCTCCATCGAACCAGCCGATGACATACTGATAAATGGCTTCCGGAAAATGGCTGGTTTCGCCATAGGATTGGGCGTTTTCAGGGATTTCCCGCAGGTGTTTGGGAATATAGATCGCATGGCGAAGGTCATCAGGTCCCATGCCAGCCAGGATGCCACGCAAGGTCTGGTCATAGGTCAAGGTCAGCTGATCCATATAACCGGTCAGTCGTTTCATGACTTCCTCTTTGCCCACAATGGCCCGGGTATGGGTGTTGGTAAGAATCTCGGGCTGCAAGTCGCGGATCACCTTCAGACCATCGCGCCAGACCAGGGGATCCCGATAGACGCCGCCGCGCAGGGTGTAAATATTCGGAGTGCCCGGCCACAAGAAGTTATTCATGACCAAGCCTTTTTCCGGAACATGAACGGTGAGGTTGTAATCATCCGACATGTACTTGGTGAAAAACTGCATCTTGATGCCCAGAACATCGAGGGTTTCTCCATCTTCGACGGTTTTATTGGCTGGCAGAAAGGCAATGGGTTTTCCCACTTCCAGTATTCCGACAATGGCAGCGTCCGGACCTTCGGTTGGCGTGAAGTTGTTGAACTGGATCATGGCCCTGGTTGTCATCAAGGGACCGACTTCAGGAATCGCGGAGGGGGAACCGCCGCCTTTGAGGCTGCTTTCCACGGTTTCATTCACCTTGGGGTGGCCGATAATCAGGACATCATCCGGGTGATCCACAAGCGCTCCGCCTCCCATCGCATAGTGGGAGTGGCTGTAGATGATCACCTTAATCGGCTTGTCGCTGATTTTCTCAATGGCGGCGCGGATATGCTGGCCCTCCTCTTTGGTGTCCCCCGTGTCATAGACGATCAGACCGTCCTCTGCTTCGATCACCGTTGTATTTGCCAGCGAAAGCCCGCCGATGCACCAGACGCCTTCGCCCAGCTTCTCAGTCGTTGGCTCGGTATAGAGGATTTTTGCAGAGGTCGATAGAACTTCCTCCCTGATCACCGCTCCATTGGGAGCTTCCGTCAGCTTGACCTCACCACCCATGTAGGGTGAGGGTTCTTCTGCTTGTGCGTGGGCGGCCAACGTCATCGCGAGGATGGCCGTGCCGGGGGTAAGGACGCTGGTCGTTTTCATCGTTTTGAGGATTTGTTTGAGCGTTGTTTTTGAGCGCGTAGTGAGTTGGCAGGCGCATCATTCAACCGTCGACTCATCGAGGTCGTCGGCGGGGACTTCCGACCAGTTGTCGTCGGGCTGGTAGGCGGTGATCGCGGCGGCGGCCTTGGCGGTGTCCTTGCCGAGGTCGCGGTCGTGGACCTTGCCCTGGTGGTTGACGATGATGCTCATGATGCCGGATTTCCCATAATCGGCGGGCCACGCGAGCATGGCGTAGCCGGCGATCATGTTGCCGTTGATCACATAGTCGTAGGCTCCGCCCGGGGCGGCGTCGCCCTGACCGCGGAGGATCTTGTAGTAGTAGCCGTAGTACGGGTCGCCGGGTTTGCGGTCCTTGAGGTATTCGGCCTTCTCAGCAACCATCGGCCCGAAGGGGCTGGGCGGCTCGCCGTCGCCGGTCTCGAAATAGAGGCCGTCGCGCTGGCCCTCGGTACTGAGGATGAGCTGGGCGAACTCGTTGACCTCGTCGTCGTCGTGGTCGATGGCGGCGTAGGCGCGCTGGGCATCGACGTAGGTGCGCAGGGTGTCGATCGCGGTGATTTCGTTGCGGCCGATGCGGCGCTTGTGGATCTCGTCGAGGGTGCTGGGCAGGTCGAAGGTCCACTTGTCGCCGGCGGCGACGACGGGAACGGGCAGGATGTAGCCGACCTCGCCGACCTGGATGAGCCGCTGGGCGTCGCGGGTGAGGACCTCGTGATCGACCTCGTAGGCCTCGGCAAAGGCCTTCAGGGTGGTGGCGGTCTCGTCGGCGAGTAGGCTTTCGGCGTCGGGGCCGATGATGGTGGTGAGTGCCGCTTTGTCGCCGGCGGCACAGGCCTTGGCGACGGCGGCGAAGGCGGCTTCGGGCGAATCGAAGGACTGCTGGGCGCGGACCAGCGGGGCGGCGGCGGCCAGGGCGAGAAAGGCGGTGAGGATATGGTGGTTCATGACTTGGGGGTGGGTTGAGGGATTCAACGGCCGCGGCGGGCGCCACTGGCGGCGCCGCGGGTCGCGGCCGGGCGGCTGCCGGCTTTGGGTTGGAAGGAGGAGCGGTTGGCGGGGCGGGGCGTCGGGGTGGGTCGGGCAGCGCCGCTGCTGCGGTTGATGCTCGAGCTGCCGCGGTTGAGGTCCTTGCGGATGGCCGGGGCGCTCGGGCGCGTGGCGGGCTTGAAGTTCGATCCGGGCGCCTTCGCCGGCGTGCCCGGGCGGACCGTCGGCTTGGCGGGAATCGGGGGCCGGGTGCTCGGTTTGGTCGGGACTGCTGGTCGCGTGTTCGGCTTGGTCGGGACCGCCGGTCGGGTGGACGGCTTGGTCGGTGCCGCTGGTCGGGTGCCCGGTTTGATCGGAATCGCCGGCTGGGTGCTCGGTTTCGAGGGTCGGCCGCCGGGGATCGCCGGGAGCGGGGTCGGGCGGGGCGGAGTTGCGAGTGGCGGGCGTCCGCCGCCGGGACGCTGCGGGGGTTTGACGCTCGGCGGGCGTGAGGGCCGCCATGAGCCGCCGTCACCGGGCGGTCGGGCGCCGGGGCGGTCGGGCCGCAGGGTCGGCAGTTGGGTGGGCGGCGGGATCGGGCGTGGCGGGCGGTAGCCGGGCGGGCGCTGGGTGGGAGGCCTCCAGCCGGGCGGCCGGGGCGGCCGGACCGGGGGCCGGTAGGCCGGCGGGCGCGGGGGCTTGCCGCCATAGTACGGGCGGCCGTAGTAGCGATGGTAGCGGTGGTGGTGCCACGGCTGGTACCAGTGGTGGTGGTGGACGCACTTGCGCTTGCCCCAGTCGAAGGCCCAGCTCAGCCCCCAGACGACGGCGACGCCGGTGGCAAAGCTGAGGAACGGGTCGGGGCCGGATTGCGCCGCAGGCTGCTTTTCGACGTAGATGACCTGCGGGTCATACTGGGGCACGTAGATCACCTCCGGGTCGGCCGGCTCGATGCGGATGATCTCGGTTTCCTTGACGTAGACCTGCTGCGGATTGTCGGTGAGCAGGCCCTTGGCGTCCGCCCGCGTCCTGACCAGCTGGATGGCGTCGTAAACGTCGGATTCCTGATAGTAGAATGCCTGGCCGAGGGACATCGTCCAGCTGACGTCCCCGGCCATCAGGTCGAGCACGTCCTTGAACTGGAGCAGCGAGACCACCGCCGGGTCCCAGGATTCGATGGCCTCGGCCGAGGGCTCCTCGAAGTCCGGCTCGCGTTCGACAAACTGGCGGGCGGCGACGACATCGAGCGGCACGGTGGAGGCCGGGAGCATCTGCGCCAGCAGTTCGTCGGGGTAGAGGGCGATCGGCGCGACGATCGGTTCGAGCTGCTCCATGGCCAGCTTCTCGTAGCCGGCCTCTTCGGCACTGATCCTCGGCGCGGGTTCTCGGGTATCCTCTGCGTCCGGCTGGGCGGGGACGGGGGTGCCGGCAGCGGCTCGGGCGGCGGCT
>NZ_JBISBU010000065.1:0-28734 GCF_044385805.1 Haloferula sp. A504 | reverse complement strand
CCTCGGTCACAAATCTCGATTTGCTCCCTCGTCACGCCTTGCATTTGGAAAAAATCTCTCGCGCGAAAGTCAACGCTCTTGCCGCGCGGGACACTAGCAGGCCATGATCCGCACCGTGCTCGGCGATATCGAAGCGGCAGACCTCGGGGTCTGCTACGCGCACGAGCACATCATCATCGACCCCGGTGTGGCGACTCTTCTTTGCGGTGGCATCGAGCTGCCCTCGGTCGACAACGGCATCGCGGAGCTCAAGCGTTTCCACGACGCCGGTGGCAGGGCGATGGTCGACTCAATGCCCTGCGACGCCGGGCGCAACGTCGGGAAGCTCGCGGCCGTTTCGCGCGGGTCGGGGGTCCACATCCTCTGTCCGACGGGGCTCCACCTTTCGAAGTACTACGATCCTAGTCACTGGGGTGGTCGCTACGACGTCGATCGGCTGGCCGGTCTCTTCATCGCCGACATCGAGGAGGGGATTGATCGCTTTGACTACTCCGGGCCGGTTGTCGAGCGCACCCCGCACAAGGCCGGGCTGATCAAGGTGGCGACCGAGGGTCCCGTGCTCACCGAACGCGCCGGGCGCATCTTCGAGGCGGCCGCGAGGGCGCAGCTCGCGACGGGTGTCGCCATCCTGACCCATACCGAGATGGGGGAGGGGGCGATCGAGCAGGTCGAAACCCTGACCCGCCACGGCGTGTCTCCCGACCGCATCGTGCTATCCCACACCGACCGCAAGCCCGACCCCGGCTACCACCGCGAGATCCTCTCGACCGGGGCGCGGGTCGAGTACGACAGCGCCTTCCGCTGGAAGACCGAAGACAACCCGACGCTGGATCTGCTCGAGCGCTTCCTCCCCGAATTTCCCGATCAGATCATGCTCGGCATGGACGCCGCGCGGCCGGATTACTGGGTGAGCTACGGTGGAGCACCCGGGCTCGACTTTTTGCTCACCACCTTCACCGCGATGATGCGGGAGCGCGGCATCGATGACGACGCCTGGGACCGCATTTTCCTCCGCACACCCGCGGTGGCCTACAACCGCAACCCCACGACCACATGAAAAAGAAATGGAGAATCGTCGGCATTGAGTTTTCGCACATGCACATGGGTGACCTATTGCGCTGCGTGGAGAACCATCCGAATGCCGAAATCGCCGGCATCTGCGACCCCGATCCCTCCCGCATGCAGGAGGCGCGGGAAAACTTCGGCCTCTCCGACGACCAGGTCTTCACCGACCACCAGGCCTGTCTCGAGGCGACCCGGCCCGACCTCGCCATCCTTTGCCCGCCGACGGCCGAGCATGCCGACTGGGTCGAGCGGGTCGCTCCCTATGGCGCGCACGTCTTCGTCGAGAAACCCTTCGCGGGTTCGGTCGCGGAGGCCGACCGGATGATCGCGGCGATGGCGAAAACCGGAAAGCAGCTCATCATCAACTGGCCGCTGCGCTGGGTGGCGAGCCACGTCACGGCACATCGCCTGATCCAGGAAGGAGTGATCGGCGAACTCATCGAGACGCACTACTACGACGGAAATCGCGGCCCGCTGTATCACGGTGCTGACAAGATCGAGAAGGAACCGACCGCCGAGGAAAAGCAGGCGGCGTGGTGGTATTCGAAGCAGGCCGGCGGGGGCTCGCTTCGCGACTACCTCGGCTACGGGGTCACGCTCGGCACGTGGTTCAACGGGGGGCGGCGACCCGACGAGATCACCGCGCTGGCCTCGGGCACTGCCGGGCTGGAGGTCGATGAGCACAGCATCACGATCGCCCGCTACGGCGAGCATCTGTCGAAATTCGAGACCCGCTGGGGGACCTTCAGCGACCCCTGGATTCACCAGCCCCAACCGAAATGCGGCTTCGTGTTGCGCGGCACCGAGGGCACGATCAGCAGCTACGACTACGAGCCGACCGTCCGCGTGCAGACCCGTGAACGGCCGGAGGGATATGAAATGCCCGCCGACGAATTGCCCGCCGACGCGGCCGACGGCATCGCCTACACCATTTCCCGGATCGAGAGCGGTCAACCGATCGACGGACCGCTGAGCCCGGAGGTTGCACGGATCGGGCAGGAGATGGTCGATGCCGCCATTCGCAGCCTCGAGAGCGGGCGGACGGTGAGTTTGGAAGGGGGCGTGGCATGAGCGACAAGGACGACGCCCGTGAACTCAAGGCCGCCGAGGTGGCGCGGGTCGCAGCCCCGGTTCTCGACTACCGCCCCCCGGTGCCCAAGGGACCTGTTCCGCCCATCGGACTGATCGGCTGCGGTGGCATCGCCCGCAATCATCTCGAGGCCTATCGTGACCGGGGATACGGGGTCGCGGTCTTGTGCGACATCAATCTCGAGGCCGCCCGCACCCTGCGTGACGAGTTTTTTCCCGGCGCCGACATCACCGACGAGACCTCCGAGGTGCTGGGTCGCAAGGATATCGGGGTCGTGGATCTGGCCACCCATCCGGACCACCGGCTCGCGCTCATCGAGCAGGCGCTGGAGGCCGGCAAGCATGTCCTCAGCCAGAAACCGTTCGTGACCGATCTGACCGAGGGCCGGAGGCTGGTCGAACTCGCCGAGCGGAAGGGCCTGAAGCTGGCCGTCAACCAGAATGGCCGCTGGGCGCCCTACGTCAGCTACCTGCGGCAGGCCGTCGCCGAGGGGCTCCTCGGTGACATTGCGAGTTGCGACATTCAGATCGCCTGGGACCACAGCTGGATCGAGGGCACCCGCTTCGAGGAGATCCACCACATCATTCTCTACGACTTCGCGATCCACTGGTTCGACATCACCCGCTGCGTCTTCGGAGGGGAGCAGGCGGTGGAGGTCTTTTCGCAGTTGCAGGCATCGCCGGGCCAGACCATCGCGCCACCGCTCAATGCGCAATCGGTCATCCGTTTCCAGAGCGGCGTCGCCTCGCTGGTCTTCCGTGGCCATACCGCGCACGCCCCGGGAGAAAGCATCGTGGTCACCGGCACCAAGGGGACCTTCCGCAGCTCCGGGGCGGTGTGCGGAAATGACGAGATCACCCTGATCACCGCCGAGGGTGAAGCCCGCGTCGAGTTGGAAGGGAAGTGGTTCAACGACGGCTTTGCCGGCGCCATGGGCGAGCTGCTCTGCGCGATCGAGGAGGGCCGGGAACCGGTCAATGCCGCGCGCACGAATCTGCCCAGCCTGCAGCTCTGCTTCGCCGCCGTCGCCAGTGCCGATTCCGGGCAGCCGGTTTGCCCGGAACAGGTGAAAGCTCTCCCGGTCGTTCATCCGTAGTCCCACTCACGATTCCGTTCCATTCCATCTCCTCTCCAAACCAGACATTATGAACCGTCATTCAACCCATCGCCTCGTGGCCCTGCTGGCCGTCTCCGCCCTCATGGGAGCTGCCGCTAAAGGAGCCGAAACGCCGAAACCCCAGGACAAGCCGGGCTACGACAAGACCCGGGACGTGGGGGCCCCCGCCCCCGATGGGGCCGACATCCCCTTCGATGGCACCATGGAGTCGGTGAAGAAGAACTGGCGGATGTGGCCGCAGACCGACATGGACATCACCTGGTCGATCGTGGACGACCCGTCCGGCGACGGCAAGGTGCTGATGACCAACGGCGGCAAGAAGTGGGGGACGCACGATCTGGTGACCAGGAAGAATTACACCGACTTCGAGGGTCACGTGGAGTTCGTGATGATGGGTGCGCGTGGCGACGACAGTGTCGAGGGTTACGCCAACAGCGGCGTCTATCTGCAGAACCGCTTCGAGATCCAGATCGAATCACCAAAGAAAAAGAAGGACATCGCCGATCCCTACAACTGGAAGATCGACCCCCACGGCATCGGAGCCTTCTGCATGGAGCACGTGCCGTCCACCAACGCGTGGCGCCCGAACGGCGAGTGGCAGTCGTTCCACTTCATTTTCAAGGCAGGCGAGTGGGATGGCGACAAGATGGTCGAGCCGGCCCGCGCGACCGTCTGGTGGAATGGCGTGAAGGTCCACGACAACGTGCCGCTCAAGCACGCCAACGGCGGTGAAAAGATCGGCCCGAGCCCCCAGGGCCTCAAGCTCCAGGAGCACGGCCAGGACGTTCGCTTCCGCAACATCTGGATGGTCGACAAGAGCAAGTAGGATGCGCCGGACGCGGTCGCAGAAGCCGCCGATTTCACGGTCCACGTCGAGATGGGGACGGTCCACCTCTACACCAAGCAGGGTGTGCTCTCGATGCCATATGAGATCCTCAAGGCGGACAAGGAAGCGGGCACGCTGACACTGCGAGCGGTTGGCCCGCCGGACGCGCCCAAGCCGCAACCGGTGACGATTGCAATCAAGGAGGGCCGGATCACCGTCCTGGGAGGCCAGGCCCCCTTTGTCCTGAAGAAGATCGACGAGGATGAATTCATGAAGCGCAAGGCGGCACTGCCTGCGAACAAGGTGGGTCCATGAGGATGCACGAGAAGCCGGTTTTTCTTTCAGTTGAAGACGTTCCGGCCTACCGGGCATGGCTGGAGGAGATCCGCGATGCGGGGAGGATCGAATTCAGTACTCAGCTCGAGCCGGACGTCGCAGCCCAACGCGGACATGATTTCACCCTCGGTGGCTTGAAGCAGCCGGCAAAGACCGAATGAGGCTCCGGGGAAAGCCATCCCCGGAGAGGAAGGAAACCGCTGTGCCGTCCCCGGCGTCGTGAGCCACGTTCCGGTGTCTCAACAGGTGGGGCGGCTGGCCGGCTTCAGGCCTTCCTGAAAAGGCGTGACCATCCGTCGGATCCAGCGGGTTGCCCCTATTTAATAGAGTCGGTCCGGGCACTTTGCCGTAATGGACGAACACAGCAGTCGGAGGGATTCTTCGTCCGGAAGCTTCGCCTTGGCAAAGGAAATCGGTCACAATTCCGACATCGCGCAGGGTGCCGCCGATTGCTATCGAATCGCCCGTGGAAACCGCATGGCTTGAGGTGCTCCGGGTGCAGATCCGCCAGCGACGCGATCCGTGGGTGGTGCTGGAAGGTCGGCATTCGGTCGAGGGGGCGCTCGGCGGTTGGTGGGATGTGGCCGGGGTGCTGGCAGGCGAGGAATGTGCCTGGGAGCCGCCGGATTGGAGTGGCCTGGACCTGCTGAGAAGGCCGCGGGAGGAACTCGAGGACATCGCGGGCGACGCGTTTCATCGCGGAGTCGTCGGTCTCGCCCGCCAGCCCGAGGAGACCGGTGATGTCGCCTCCCTCCTCGTCGAGCTTCCGGGCGATGCCCTGATCGTGGTCTGCCCGATGCTGGCGGACGCGGCCCATGCCGGGGCGGTGCTCCGGAACGCCGCCGCCCTGGGAGCCGGGGCGGTGATCTTCGGGGCGGAAGGGGTTTCGCCCTTCGAGCGGGAGTCGGTGCGGGCTTCGGACGGCGCGCTCTTCCGGCTGCCGGTGCGGGTGGCCGATGGCGGTCAGGTGCTTCGCTGCCTGAAGGCGGGCGGTTTTTCGCTGGTGGGAACCGGCTGCGGGGAAAGGGCCGCGGAGGTGGCCGGCTACGACCCGCCCGAGGGACGCGTGGCGCTGGTGATCGGTCCAGAGCCCGACGGGCTGAGCTCCTTCTGGCAAGCGGCGTGCGACGACATTTTGAAAATCCCGATGGCCTCGGGAATGGGCTCGCTCAATGCCGTCGCCGCCAGTGCGGTCCTGCTGTGGGAGATCGGACGGCGGCGCGGTCAGGAAAGCGGCGACGGATAGACGCCCTCCTCGACGAGCTTCGCGATCGATTCGACGACGTGCGGCTTGTCCTCTGCATAGGTCACGCCGAACCAGTTGGCCGTCGTGTCGAGCACGACACAGTCCGCCTGGTCCCGGCCGATGAGGTCGTCGACCACCGTGGGGATGTAGCACTCGGATTTCATTTCGCTGCCTTTTTTCCGGAGGAATGCGGTGAAGTGGCCCTCGAGCTGGGTGAAGAATTCCCGGGTGAAGCCCCAGAAGTTCATCGACACCGGGCTGGCGTCGGAAATCTCGGTGCCCGAGCCATCGATGCGGGTGCCGCGCACCATCCCGTCGTCACCGCGGGCGATGTCCACGACTTCCTCGACATCGGCCAGCAGGTTGCCGTCGCCGGTCCGGCAGATGCCGCGGTTCACGGAGCCGTGATCCGAAAGGGTGTTGCGCAGCGGATAGCCGACCATCGAGTAGTGGGGCTTGCCGTCGTCGGTCGGGAGCCCCTCGAACCACCGCGCGATCACCTGGTAGGCGTCCGCCCCGTAGAAATCGTCGGCATTCACCACGGCAAAGGGGCCGTCGATGACGTGGCGGGCCGCACGAACGGCGTGGGCGGTGCCCCAGGGTTTTTCGCGCCCTTCCGGGACGCTGAAACCAGCGGGCAGGTCGTCGAGCTTCTGGAAGGCGTAGTCGACCTCGATCCGGTCGGAAAAGCGGGCGCCGACCCCTTCGCGGAAGGCCTCGGCGAAGTCCTCGCGGATGACGAAGACGACCTTGCCGAAACCGGCGCGGATGGCGTCGAAAACCGAGTAATCGAGGACGGTTTCACCGTTCGGCCCCATCGGGTCCATCTGCTTGAGGCCGCCGTAGCGGGAGCCCATGCCGGCGGCGAGTACGAGAAGGGAGGGTTTCATGAAGGGAATGGGGCTCTTTCGTGGCCCGGGGGGTTATGGCGGGGGTGGGCGATGCTTGTCCAGTCTGAGCCGTCAATCCGCCTTGCGGGCGGGTCGGGGGTGCCGTTAGCCTGCGTCCGTGGCCGACGATGTTCCGACGCTTTCCTCCGAGAGGGATCATGCTCGCAAGGTTTACCGGGCGATGCTGGAGGCGCGCCACCTGGAAGCGAAGCTCGCCAGTCTCTACAAGGCCGGCAAGATCGTCGGTGGCGTCTATCTTGGGAAAGGCCAGGAGGCGCTGAGTGCCTCGCTCGGGGCCTGCCTCGAATGGGGTCGCGATATTTTCGCCCCCCTGATCCGCGACCAGGGCGGTCGGACGGCGTTCGGCGAACCCATTCTCGACTGTACCCGGACCTACCTCGGCTCCGCCGCGGGACCGATGCGGGGAAGGGATGGCAACATCCACCGCGGACGCCCGACGGAAGGCCTGCTGGCGATGATCTCACATCTGGGGACTTCGGTCTCGGTCGTTTCCGGGATGCTGCTCGCCCGGCGCCTGCAGGGGACCCTCGATGGCGTCGTCGGCGCGACCAGCATCGGCGATGGCGGGACCTCGACCGGGTCCTTCCACGAGGGTTTGAATGCCGCCGCCGTGGAGCGCCTGCCGCTGGTGGTGGCGGTCGCCAACAACCAGTTTGCCTACTCGACGCCGACCGACCGTCAATTTGCCTGTGCGGATCTGCTCGACCGCGCGGCGGGCTACGGCGTGGAGGGCCGCGAGGTGGACGGCACCGATTTCCTCGAATGCGTGCGCACGATGGCCGGGGCGGTCCAACGGGCGCGCCAGGGCGGGGGACCGCAGATGGTGGTCGCCCGGTTGCTGCGCCTGAGCGGTCACGGCGAGCACGACGATGCCAGCTACGTGCCGGAAGACGTCCGCGCCGGTCGATTCGGGCGCGATTGCATGGAAGTCGCCCATCAGCAGATGATCGAGAGCGGCTACGCCGATGAGGCGGAGATCGCCGGGTGGCGGTCGGAGATCGTCGATCGCGTGCAGGAGGCGCTGGCCACGGCCACGCGCGAACACGGCCCCAATCCCTGGGACGAGCGCTGGGAGGCGCGGGCCACCAACCTTCTTACCGTCGTCGACTGATGAGCATGACCTACGTCGATGCCATTCGCGAGGCCCAGGATCACCTCCTGCGCGATGACCCGCGTGTCTTCCTCTACGGCCAGGACATCAGCCATTTCGGGGGTGCGTTCAAGGCCACCAAGGGGCTATCGGAAGCCTATCCCGGCCGGGTGCTCGACTCGCCGATCAGCGAGGACGCGATGATCGGCATGGCGGTGGGCGCGGCGATCGAAGGCATGCGCCCGATCGTCGAGATGCAGTTCGCGGATTTTTCCTCGGTTGGCTTCAATCAGATCGTCAACCAGGCGGGCACGCACTTCTACCGGACCGGCGTGCCGGTGCCGATCACCGTGCGCCTGCCCTCGGGCGGCACGCCGGGGTCGGGCCCGTTCCACAGCCAGAGCATGGAGGCCATCTACTCGCACTACCCCGGTGTGGTCGTGGTGACACCGGCGACCGTGTCGGACGCGTATCACATGCTCATCCAGTCGGTCTCGGTCGACGACCCGGTCATCTACTGCGAGCACAAGTTCCTCTACCGCTGGCTCAAGTCTCCGGGCATCAATGGCGACGGATTGCCGCTCGGCGCGGCGCGGATCACGCGTCCGGGAAAGCACGCGACGATCGTGACCTACAGCGCGATGGTTCACGAGGCGGTGCGGGCGGCGGATCGCCTGCAGCAGGAAAGTGGATGGGAGATCGAAGTGGTCGACCTGCGGACCGTGAAGCCGCTCGACATGGACACGGTGCTCGCCAGCGTCGCCCGCACGGGCCGTCTGCTCGCCCTCGGCGAAGCGTTCCCCTGGGGTGGTGTGACCGCCGAGGTGGTGTCCCGGGTATCCGACGAAGGTTTCCACCTCCTCGATGCGCCGCCGAAGCGCTTCAACTCCCGCGACACGCCGGTTCCCTACCATCCCGACCTGTGGGCGGCGCATCGGCCTACGCCCGAAACGATCTGCCTGGCGATGAAGGAGCTGCTTTCCTACTGAGTGATGATTTTCCGCGTGATCCAGCCAAGCTACGGTCCGACAGGCCGGCCGACGCCCGAGACCATCTGCCTCGCCATGAAGGAGTTGCTATCGTATTAGGGTCGGTGCCGCCGGCATTTCGTCATTCGACATTTTTCATTCGACATTCAACCCCATGCCCACCGTCCCGATTCTCATGCCCCAACTCGGCGAGTCGATCGCCGAGGCGACCATCATCCGGTTCGACATCGAACCCGGCCAGCAGGTGCAGGCCGACCAGGAGGTCATCGAGGTCGAGACCCAGAAGGCGACGATGGGAGTCACGACCCTCTGCGAAGGCACGGTGAAGGAGATCTGTGTCGAGGAGGGCGAGACCTATGCGGTCGGCACCACGCTCGGCCTGCTCGAGGTGACCGAGGAAGAGGTGGCGAAGACCGGCGTCGAGACGCTCGAATCGGCCGCCGAGAAGCGCAGCGCCGCCAGCGGACCCCGGGACGAGGAGAAGAACCTCCACTTCGCCGTCGACGACGACAGCTACGAGGAGCGCGCGCCGGTGGTCGAGCCCAGCGTGCGCGGGCTTCCGGTGCCGGCCGGTGTGAAGGGCGCCCACTACATCTCGCCGCGGATGAAGGCCCGCATGGACGAGATGGGTCTGCGCGAGGCCGACATCTCCGCGATTGTCGGCACGGGGGCAGGCGGCCGGGTCACGGTCGAGGACCTCGAGAAGTTCATCGACTACATCGACACCTGGCCGAGCAGTCACGCCTCGCCGATGCGCCTGGCCGTGGCCGATGCGATGCGCCGCAGTTGGACGCGCCCGCTGGCGACCGTCAGCCGCCCCGTCTTCCTCGACCGCGTGCTCGACCACCGTCGTCAGCAGGACCCGAAGCCGGGCCTCACCCTTTATGTCCTGCGGGCCTTTGCCATCGCGCTTTCCGAGGACCCGCGCAGCGCCGGGTATCTGATCGGCGAGCGCATCGTGCACCCCCGGGCCTTTGACATCGGCGTGGCGGTGCAGGTGGACGACGGCGTGATGGTGCCGGTGCTGCGCAATGTCGATACGATGACGCTGCCGCAGCTCACCAACAACTACGCGGAGATGGTCGATCGGGCCCGCCGTCGCCGCCTCAGTGAGGAGGACACCAGCGCCGGCATCGCCACCGTCACCAATTTTGGCACCTTCGGCCTGACCCACGGCACCCCGATTCCGCTGCCCAACGAGACGCTGATTCTCGGTCTGGCGGCGGGCGAGAAGAAGCCGGTGTGGAGTTCCGAGGTCGAGGCCTTCGTGCCCGCCACGGTCGCCGAGATCGCCGTGACCTTCGACCACCGGGTGGTGGACGGGGGCGGCGCCGGATTACTGCTCGCCAGAATTTCCGAACTCCTGCAAACTCCCGAGAAGCTATGAATGCCCACAGCGGAATCTTCTCCGTGCGGACGCAGGGGAAGGGCACCTCGGAGATCACCTCGGAGGTCGCCACCATCGTTCACGAAAGCGGCATCCGCAGCGGGACGGTGACCGTGTTCGTCCAGCACACCTCGGCCAGTCTGGTGATCATGGAAAACGCCGACCCCACCGCGCGGACCGATCTGGAAAATTTCTTCGAGCACCTGGTCCCGGAGGATACGCCGTATTTCGTCCACACGCTTGAGGGGCCCGACGACATGCCAAGCCACGTCCGCATGGCGCTCACCCGGACCAGCGAGGTGATTCCCGTCATCGATGGGCGGATGGCGCTTGGCACGTGGCAGGGGATTTTCCTCTTCGAGCACCGCCGCGCCCCGCATGAGCGCCGGGTGGTGGTGAGCGTGGTCGGGGCGTGAAGGATTTGCTTTACCGCGGGCGGGCCCTCTGGTTCAGTCCCGCCCGCCCGCTGTTGGCGAAAGCCGCTGTAGCTCAGGGGTAGAGCAGGTCATTCGTAATGATCAGGTCGTCGGTTCAAATCCGACCAGCGGCTCCAGCCTGTTTGACCCCAGCCGGTTGCAGCGGTGGCTGTTGGCCTCGCGAGCGACCGGTCGACCTTGGGTATTGCTGCGCCTGATCGACATCTACCGCGAGCGATTCCTTGACTGGCCTCCTCAGCAAACCGGTTCTTTCTGATTTGTTCGCCGGAAATTTGATCTGATCCTCGGACCCTGATTCCAGCGTTGGTAAGAAGACAAATGTCGGCGCAGGTATCTAATTGGTGAGACAAAAGCAGTAGAACTATGAAGACGTTGATTGCCGTCGCGGCATTCGGATCAATCACCCTCGCGGCCCCTGCTGCGTTGGTGGTGGTCGATAATTTCATCGGCGAACCCAACGGAGACACCGCGGGAGCTGTGGCGGCCTTCGCAGTACAGTCTTTTACCCCGAACGTTGCGGGTCCGGGCGCGACCGACACCGTGGCGGCGAACGCCCCCTTGCCGAGCACCGTGTATCTGCAGTCGGCTACCTTTCTCAGGGCAGTCACCGGGGTCGAGACGGCGGGACAGCTGTATCTGAATGTCTATCAGGGCAACGACGGCGACGATGGGACCTTTCTCGGCTCATCCATCAATTCCATCGATGTGAACTCCGCGACCGCGCTGTCGTCGCTGGTCTGGAACTTCGATAACATCGCACTCGATTCCTCTCTGGAGACGGCACTTGTCTGGTCTACGACCAACACGGCGGGTACTTCGGTACTCGCCCGCATCCAGGTTGCACGTGACAGCGCTGGAAATTTCGGAGACTCCTACACCGCCGGGACGGCCGACAACAACGCTGACAACAGCTCGCCGCCATCCTTCGATGCGCGCTTTGCGGTGCAGTTCAGCACCGTCCCCGAACCCTCGTCGTCGGTTTCCCTGCTCGCTTCCATGGCGCTGTTGGTTCTGATACGGCGCCGCAGGGGCTGAGCAATCCTTGGCTGATGCCGTCGTCCGACAGCCTTAAGTGGGCTCTCGGCCCGGGGTTTTTCTTCCGCGCAGAATGTCGATGCAGACCTTGGTGTCGAGGATTCGCTTCGAAGCCGCCTTCCGGCCAGTTGATCCGGGTGACTTCCTCGATGCCTGCATGCCGACTAGCAGAACCGCGATGCGCTCGAGACCGTGCTTGGGAGCGAGGAGTTCGATGTCGTGCTGAACTTCATCGGATTCACCCCGGCGGAGGTCGAGGCCGACATCGGGCTCTTCGGGGGGCGGGTCGGGCAGTATCTGTTCATCAGTTCGGCCACGGTGTATGCCAAGCCTCCGCGAGTGCTGCCCCTGACCGAGGAGGCGCCGCTTGGTAACCCCATCTGGGACTACGCGCAGATGAAGCTGGACTGTGAGCGGCGTCTCCAGCGCGCTCATGCCGGGCAAGGGTTTCCGGCGACGATCATCCGCCCCTCGCACACCTTCGGACGGCGCTGGATCCCGAACCCGGTTTCCAGCGGCAACTTCGCCTTTCCTGCGAGGATCGAGCAGGGGAAACCGGTCTTCATTCCCGATGACGGCAGCACCCTCTGGACGCTGACGGCGGCGAGCGATTTTGCAGCGGCGGTGGCCGGCCTGGTGGGCTTGGACCGCGCCGTCGGCGAGGCGTTTCACATCACCAGCGACGAGGCGCTGCCCTGGAGTCGGATCTACGAGGAGATCGCCGGAGCCCTCGGAGTCGAGCTGCCGCCGGTGGTTCAGGTTCCCAGCGAGTTTATTTGCGAAGTCGCGCCCTCGCTCACCGGGACCTTGCTCGGCGACAAGGCGCATCCCGCCGTGTTCGACAACGCCAAGATCAAGCGCTTCGTGCCGGGGTGGGAGTGCCGGAAATCCGTCCGCGAGGCCTTGGAAGAATCGGTGAGCTGGCTGCGTCGCCATCCCGCGGAGCGCGCCGTGGACCCGGAGTTGGGCGAGCTCATCGAGCGGGTGATCGAGCGCTGGCGGGAGTGCGGGGGGATGCGAGGTCGGTGCCGGTAGTCCCGTGGATGCGCGACCGGAGGCTCCGGGCGGTTTGTTCTGAAATTCAGAATTTCCACTTGATTCCTTCACCAATCGTCGGATGCTGGGTCGGGTGATCGAGAGTTTTGGCGACAAGCAGACGGAGAAACTCTGGCAAGGCAAGCGCACCCGTTTTCCGGCCGATCTTCTCCAGCGTGCCATCGACAAGCTCAACATCCTCGACGCCGTGACCAACCTGGAATCCCTCCGCGTGCCACCCAGCAACCGGCTGGAAGCACTCAAGGGCGACCGGAGCGGGCAGCACAGCATCCGGATCAACGACCAATGGCGCATCTGCTTCCGTTGGGAAGCGGGGAACGCCCGTCAGGTGGAAATCACCGACTGTCACTAACCCGTCCATCAAGATGACCGCAGAACAAGAAGCAATTCTCGCCTCCACGCCCGGCCGCATCCTTGCGGAGGAGTTTCTCAAGGAGTTCGGGCTCTCCCAGGCCGAGCTTTCCCGGCGCACGGGCATTCCGCGGTCGACGATCAACGAGATCATCAAGGGCAGGCGTCCGATCCAGGCCGAGGTGGCCTACGCGCTGGGACTGTTCTTCCGCATGGACCCGCAGTTCTGGATCAACCTGCAAAGCCGCCATGACATGCGTCGCGTGGAATTTGGCAAGGCGAGCGAGATCCGATCGCGGGTTCAACCCCTTCCGGCATCCTGATGGAAGCGAAGGCACGCTGGTCCATCGGATTTCCGATCCTCAGTTTCCGGGCTGCCCGATGAGGCGGGCGGTGGCGGCGGGGTCGAGGGGTGCGCAGCGGCGGTAGCCGTCGCCGGTGACGGGCAGTTCTTCAGTGAACCGGTCGCGGCTGGAGGCACCGGGAAAATCGAGCCCGATGAGGGCGCGGCCGATCCGTTCGCCGGACTGGCGGTAGTTGAAGTAGCAGAGGTTGGCGCGGTCGCGGACCCGCTGGTCGAGGAAGTCGCGCAGGGCTCCGGAGCGCTCGTAGAAGTCGAGCCGGAGGAACAAGGGATGCGCGAGCAGATCGGAGCGCAGCGGGATGGCGCGGAACTGGATGTCGGCGGCGCCGGCGACGTCGCTCCACTCGAAGCCCGCGGCGTTCAGCGTGGATTCGACGGCGTCGAGCTTCGCCGGCTCGTCGGCACTGAGCGAGAACACCGGCCAGGCATCGGCGGCATCGACCTTGCCGTATTGGAAGTCGGTGATGGTAAGACCGCTGAATCCTCGGTCGAGCAGGTCGAGCATGGTGCCGGCATGTTCCGGAATGCGCACGCGCAGGGTCCGCGTGCGGGCCTTGGACGCGCCCTCGGAGGCAGCCATGTGGCCGAGTTGGAGAAAGTCGACGTTGGCGCCGCAGAGGATGACCAGCACGCGTTTTCCGGCGAGCTGGTCGCGGTTCTTGAGGGCGGCGGCAAGACCCATCGCCCCCGACGGTTCGGCGACGCAGCGCAGGCCTTCCCACAGGGTCCGGACGGCCCCGATGACCTCCTGGTTGCTCACCGTTTCGATGCGGTCGAGGAGGCCGCGGCAGGCCTCGAAGGAAAGGGACCCGGCCTGCCGGACCGCCGTGCCATCGCAGAAAATGTCGAGTTCGGTGAGCGGGACCGGCTCGCCGTGCTCGAGAGCCGCCTTCATCGATGCCTGGCCTTCCCCCTCGACGCCGACCAGCTCGATCTCCGGCCAGTAGGTGCGCAGCCATTCACCGGCACCGGCCGCCATGCCACCGCCGCCGATCTGAAGGTAGGCGACATCGAAGGGGCCGTGTCCGGAGAGCACCACCTCGTCGGCGAGGGTGCCCTGCCCGGCCATCACGTGCAGGTCATCGTAGGCCGGGATGTAGATGGCGCCGCTGTCGGCTTCGTCGGCCCGGGCCGCGGCGACGGACTCGTCGTAGCTGTCGCCGGCGAGAACGATGCCGACCCGGTCGCCACCGTGTTTCATGACGGCCTCCTGCTTCACCCGGGGCGTCGGGCGCGGCATGTAGATGCGGGCGTCGATTCCGAGCTTGGCGGCCGCCAGGGCCACGCCCTGGGCGTGGTTGCCGGCCGAGGCGGTGATCACGCCGCGCTGCCGCTCGTCCGGCGAGAGCACGGCCATCCGGTTGCAGGCGCCGCGCCACTTGTAGGCCTTGATCGGGGAAAGGTCCTCGCGCTTCACCCAGATCTCCAAGCCCGGGAGGTCGATCCGTTCAAGCGGGGTCGGCCGGGCGAAATGATAGACCCGCTCGCGGGCAAGGAGGATTTCCTGCCGCAGCCGGCGGTCGAGGGGAAGCCTGTCGTCGCGCTCCATGGCGGGAGCATGGAACGGGGAGCGGCGGGGCGGAAGCCCCGATCCGCGGGCTCATTCAAACGGGCCGAATTCCGACAATCGGAAGACGCCCAGACCCAGGGTCTCGTCCGGCAGCAGCAGCAGGATCTCGCGGGCGTCGGGATTGGCGGCGACGTAGCGGTCGTAGCACAGCACGGGCTTCTGGTTCTTCCGGTCGTAGGAGGCGAGCATGCGGTACATGCCATTTTCCCCGGCCTTCGGCTTGATCACCCGGCGTCCGCCGGGTTCGACCCGCTTCAGTGCACCCCCGAGCGAGACGGCTCCGGGTTTCGATGAGTAGTTGGCAACGAGGGTCGACCCCTTGCCGAATCCCGCCTTGGCGGGATCGATGACATCGGCCCGGTAGCGGCTCTTGGCCGGATCGTAAAAAACCACGGCGATCGCGCGCCGGGCATCCGCCGGGTAAGTCAGGCTTCCCACCGGCCGGGGTCCCTCGGAGCCGGAGACCGTCAGGTGGAGTTTGCCTGCGGGAACGGACATCCAGTCGGTGATGAAGGACGGCCTCGGTTGGAACTCGGCATGCTCCTTCCATTCGCCCTCGTCGTTCTTCGACATGATCTGCAACGGACCCTGATCCTCGGCACAGGAGACGAAGACGAACCTCAGCTGGGGGCCGCGGTCTTTGCGGGCGTCTCTGGCAGGGGCTTCGTCCTCCGTCGCGGCGATCACGGGAAGGACCAGGATGGCCGGAACCAGAACCAGGAGGAGTCGGAGCAACATGGCGGGTCAGAATCAGACTTCCTCCGCGGTAAGCCAGCGGAAACTCCGCACCGTGAACCTGCGACCGAACCGGGTGTTGACCGGGGACAGCGAATCCCTGTCCGCTTCGGGCGGATCGGTGGCATCGACGAACTCCGGCAGGCGCTGGATCACCGCCTCGCACCAAGCGCGGGACAGGACCTTGCCCGACGCATCGCGTGCATCGCCGTAGGCGCGGATGCGGAAGGTGTCGGACCGCACCGTGATCTGTGAGCCGATGGCGGTGAGGACGCCGGCCTGGCTCAGGTAGCCGGGCGTGCCGATGGCGCGCGCGGGGACCAGTTCGGAAGAAACCACATCGCTGCCGGGCAGAGGATCGAGGTCGGGGCTGGCCACGGTCCGGCCCGCCACCGAATGGCTCTGGTTCAGGCCGGTCTGGTCGATGGCGGCCTGCAGCGCCCCGAGTGCCTGTTGGCCGGATTCTCCATCGGGCCGCCGGTTGACGAAATCGGCCATGCTGAGAAAGGGTCCGCGGGTCTTCACCTGCTCGACGATGGCTTCGGCGAGGTTCTCGATGTCGCTCGCACTGAGGTCGCGCAGTCCGGTCCAATCGCCGGCGGTCCCGGCGGTCGCGGTATTGGTGACGTAGCCAAGGGTCCCGAAGGGATGGTCGAAGCCTTCGGTGGAGCCGTCGGCCTTGATCAGTTCCTGATCGCGGACGCTGGACAGGAGTGCGGTCCAGGCATCGACCGAGGTCGAGTTCACGTTGAAGGCACCGTCCACGAGGAGATAGTTGGCCAGTTTTCCGAGCGCCTCGGGTTTGAAGTCCCCGCCTTCGAACAATTCCTCCAGTGCTGCCTCCGCCGGCTGGTGGGCATGGAAGAGGTAGCGCGTGTTCCGCAGCGCCCCGGTCCCATCGCTCAGTTCCTGAAACTGCTCGCGGGGCGTCCGGCGGTCGGTCAGGTAGGGGGAATTGCCGGCCCCTGAATCGTTGACCATCCCCGACAGGAACCAGGTGTCCCAGAGGGCGGTGTTGGCCATCCACGAGGGGTCGGTGGTGGCTCGCCGGTCGGGAGCGCTTCCCGAGGACGGGCGGAAAACCTGGTCGGGCTCGAGGAAGGGCGATGCCCAGGAATTTCCGATCGCCTTGGCGATGCTGGGCGTGGCCGCCCGATCGCCGCTCAGGGCCTGGGCATCGGACGGGTAGGGGTCGGGCCCGATGGCGGGGGCATCGCGGAAACGCTCGGTGAACCCGGCGGCGATGGCATTTTCGAAGGCACCCAGCGAGAGGGGGGGTGCCAGCGGCAGGCGGCGACGGATCACATTGAAACTGCCGCCGAGGTTCGGCTGACGTCCGCCACCGTGGTAGACGTGCTCGCCGCCGTTGCCGGCGGCCATGGTCTCGAACTGGTAGTTCAGGGGCTGCGCGGTGATCATCCGTTGATGGGCGTGGAGCGAGGCCGCCACCGTGTTCGGCGAGTATCCGCTCCATCCTCTTGCGGCTTCGGCGAGCTGGAACGGTCGCGAGGCGAAGGCATCGCGCGGAATTCCCCCGGAATCCCGCTCCACGTTGCGCACGAAGCTGATCATCATGAAGGGCTGCGGGCGGTTGATGAAGTCGCTCACCGGCCGCACCTGGGGCGGGCGGATCGGCGAGATCATCAGTTCGTTCATTTGATCGCTGTTGATGTCTCCCTGGGCACTCAGGGTGCAGGCATCGATCTGCCAACCCTTGGCATTGGCACCGGTGCGGCGGTCGCCGATCCAGGCATTGTAGTAGGTGTAGAGTCCGCGGTAGCCGGTGTCGCCCTTGGTCAGGGTGAAATCGATGCGGTCACCGGAGCGCAGGCCGGTCGCCCGGAGATCCCAGCCGTTGTTCGAACTCGGATTGATGCGCACGCCGCCGCTCGGCACGAAGCCGCGGCGGAGATCGAGCTGAGGGCCGCTGCCGGTGGTCGAACCGAAGACCACGGCTTCGCCGGGTTCGAGCGTGAAGCCGGCCGAGCGGCCCCGCGTGCCGCCGGAAATCCGGCCGACGAAGAGGCCGAAATCCGCGGACGACGCCGTGTTGGTGTTCCGGGTGCCGTCGGTCTTGCGAATGTTCCACCGGAGGTCGTACGGAACGTTCTGGAGCTGGACCGGAAAGATCAGTCCGGCGGGCCAGACGATGGGAACGTCGTTCGGATTCGACAGGGCGACCATGCCGTCGAGCATCGCCACCATCCGGTAGGTTCCGCCCCCGGTGGACTCGGCCTTCAACGACAGGATGAACTGCACGGCTTCGATGACCGGGCGCTTGTAGAGGTAGTAGC
The DNA here is from genome assembly GCF_044385805.1 of Haloferula sp. A504. Taxonomy (NCBI): domain Bacteria; kingdom Pseudomonadati; phylum Verrucomicrobiota; class Verrucomicrobiia; order Verrucomicrobiales; family Verrucomicrobiaceae; genus Haloferula; species Haloferula sp. A504. The sequence goes on along the minus strand of NZ_JBISBU010000065.1, from coordinate 10,835 downwards.
GGTCGTCGACCACCTGCTCACGGGTCTCCGCCATGCGCAGGGTGGGGGTGCTGCCGTTCCATTCTAGTTCCCGGTAGAGGTTGTGGAAGAGGTGGAGTTCCTCGAGGTTGATGCCCCACTCGTCGGAGGTGTTGGGTCGCGATGATGCGGGGATGTTGCCGGCATTCGAGACCGATCCGTTGGCATCGAAGTTCCAGCGGTTCATTCGCCCGTCGGTGATGTAGAGCGGCATGTCCTCGACGTCCTCGATCGGTCGGGTGAGCAACTGGGTCAGATCGCGCTTGAGCCGACCGGCGCGGACATCGGTCAGGAGCCCGGCCGACCAGACGGTGAGGTCGTGCAGGCTCTCGCCGAGGGCCGCCTGGTCGAGTCCGGCCGCCAACTCGACCTGATTCCGGCTCAGGGCCAGCGAGCGCTGGCCGGGCAGCCACTCGAAATTCTCCAGCGCGGTGAAGGTCTGGTGGTCGGGATGCTGGGGAGCCTGGACCTGGAACAGGGGATCGGAGTTGCCGAAGCTGGTGTCGTCGCGACCGGCGTTGATTTTGGCCTTGGTGCCCTCATCCGAGGTCCACCAGGCGATGCGCCCCGAGCCACGATCGGCGGCCACCGCATGAGTCGGCACCCGCACCTGATCCTCCACCGGGGCGGAGGGCCCGAGGCTGCCGCGCGAGACCAGCGGAATGCGGTCGGCCGTGCCCCCGGCGTTCGTTCCCGAAGCCAGCCAGGCACGCAGGTTGACCTCGCGCGACGCGGGATCCTCCGCATCGGCGCCGTCGTTGCCCGGGAGTTCCCAGGCATCATAGACCGCGGTCCAGTGCGGTTCGCCGCCCGGGGAGTCGCCGCCCACGCCATGGGGTGCGGAGATTCGCGAGTCGGGCCCCATTTCCCGCTGAAGCTGGCCGATGGCCATGGTCAGCGCCATCCGGGCATTGGCCCGGGCGATGGCGGCGGCGTCGCCCGCCTGGGATGAGCGCAGGGAAACCGCCGAGAGCGAAAGCATGCCCACCGCCAGCAAGGACAGCAGCACCATCAGGGAGATGGTGACCACGAGGGCGAATCCCTGCCGGGACGCCCGCGTGCGCCGGAGAGGCAGGGGTTTCAAGTGGCGTTGTGAAGGAGGGTTTTTCACGGCAATGGGGCGATTTACCGTCTTACGTTGTAATCACACTAGATGAGCAACCCCGATCCGTCTATTCCCCCAAGAGGGTGATTTGTTTCATTTCTCCGAAAGGCGTCGAGACGGGAGGTGACGTCATCTTGCCTCCCGGATTGGGCGCTGCGGGCTTGCGCCGGCACGTTGGGCGATGTTGCCTCTCGACTGCGCATGCAGAACCGATCGGGAGCCGCAACCGCCAACCGGGCCGCGAGGCTGGTTGCCGGGGTCTTGCTGGCAGCGGCGGGAATTTCTCCGGCCCGGTCAGCCCCGCCGCCCGAGCCGGACCGCCCGGTCTTCCGTCCGCAGATCAGCGAGAAGGAGTTGCGCGAGAACTGGGGCGTGGGGCCCTGGATCTGGGGTCCGGTCACCAAGGACAAGCAGACCTGCCGCCTGTGGCGGGCCTTTGAGATCCCGCCGGGCTCCAAGGTCACGGGGGGCTGGCTCCGAATTTCGGTCGACAACGGCTACCGGCTGATGCTCGACGGGCGGCAGATCGGCACGGGCAGCGACTGGCGGAGCGTGACCGAGTATGATCTCGGGCAGATTTTGCGGCCGGGACGTCACGTGGTGGCGGTCGAGGGCTTCAATGACAACCGCGAGGCCGGAATGCAGTTCGGACTCAGGGTGGAGTTGGAGGATGGACGGGAGATCCGTGTGCTGTCCGACACCGACTGGCGGATTGTGCCAGCGGGCGTTGAGGACTGGCCGGAGCTTCGCGAGGCGGTTCCGGGGTGGGCGCACGCGGTCAAGGTGAGTTCGCGACTGCCGCGTTCCGGGTGGTGGCACCAGCGGACCCCGACGATGCTGGTGAAGGTGGCGGTGCCGCCTCCGGTGGAGGTCCGCTTCTGGCAGACCCGGTGGTTCCAGATCGGGGTGTGGGTCGTTGCCGCCATCGCGGTCCTCTTCAGCCTGCGCCTGATGGCCCGGGTCGATGTGCAGGCGCGGGCCCAGAACATGCTCAACCGGGAACGGGCGCGGATCGCGCGGGGCATTCACGATGAGCTGGGGGCGCGGCTGACCGAACTGGCCCTTCAGGGCGAGGTGATCCAGACCGAGTTGTCCCACGGGTCAAGGGTGAGGCCCCAGCTCGAGGCGCTGTGTGAAAAGGCCCGCGACGTCTCGAGCGCGATGGACGAGGTGGTGTGGATGATCAACTCGCGGCGCGACACCCTGCGCGATTTTGTCAACTTCGCCTGCAAGCACGCGCAGCGTTTTCTGGAGTCGTCGCCGATCCGCTGCCGGCTGGATGTCGATGCGACCCTGCCGGACGTGGTACTCGAGCTGCCGGTTCGCCGCAGCCTGCTTCTTGCGGTCAAGGAGGCCCTGAACAACGCAGCCAAGCATTCCGGCGCCAGCGAGCTGTTCCTTCGGATTCACGTGCGGGGTGGCAGCCTCAAGGTCGTGGTCGAGGACGATGGTGCCGGATTTGAAATTGAAAGCGCCGACCCTTTGCGCAACGGTCTGAGCAACATGCATGAGGGCTTGAAGGACATCGGGGGGCGCTGCCGAATCACATCGCGTCCGGGCAAGGGCTGCCGGGTGGAATTCGAGGTGCCGCTGCCGAAGGTCTCGGCACGGGCCAACGGGTCGACCAAGGCAGCGGAGGAAGGGGAACTGTTGAAGCGATGAGCCAGGAGGATCAGGAGGCAGCGGGACAGGACACCCCGATCCGGGTGCTGCTTGTCGAGGACCAGCCCGACACGGGGGAGAGCTGGCGGCGTCTCATTTCCTCGTTTCCGGATTTCGAATGCGGCACCGTCTGCGGGTCGGCCGAGGAGGCGCTTGAGAAGGTCTCGGAAGTGGTTCCCGGCGTCATTCTGATGGATGTGTTCCTGCCCGGCATGTCGGGCATTGAATGCACGGCCCGCCTGAAGGCGAATCACCCCGAGATCCCGATCGTCATGCTGACCGCCTCGGACGAGGATGAGATCCTCTTCCATGCGCTGGAGTCCGGGGCCGACGGCTACCTCTTGAAGCGCACCAAGCCGGCCGACCTCCGCGCCGCACTGCTCGACGTCCTGAGCGGGGGGGCGCCGATGACCAGCGAGATCGCCCGGCACGTGGTCGCCTCGTTTCGCAAGCCGACTTCGAGCGCGAAAGACGTCTCGCTGACTTCCCGGGAAGAAGAGACGCTGGTGCTGCTGACGGAAGGCTACTCGAACAAGGAAATCGCCGATCGGCTCGGGATCGGTGTCGAGACGGTCCGCAGCCACCTCAAGAACATCTACTCGAAGATGCACGTCCGCTCGCGTACCGAAGCGGTGGTGCAGTTCATGTCGCGGCGGCCGGGGTGAAATCCGCCGCCACAACCAAGCGGAGTGTGTCCCCCCCAAAAAACCCGCGGTGGAACCATCGCGGGGAAAAGAGGGCGCTGGCCGGGACTCACGGTCCGCTCACGTTCAGACGGGCGAAGCCCTTGGTGCCCACAAGGAAGGTCGCGGTGATCTGGTAATGGCGATGTGCCGAAAACCAAAGGTGGACGGGCACCTCGTCCCGTCCACCCTCAAGCACCCGCCACTCCCCCCGAACCCATCGCAAGGGGGGAAGCGGCGGACGAGCATCAGCCGAACCTATTCGCTGGCCTGGAGGCGTCCGAAGAGCTTGCCTGCGGCGGCTTCCGACGAGGCGATGGTCGCGACGACCGCATTGGTCGGGCTGCCCGGTGTGACGACGTAGGTCACACCGTTGTCCGGCACGGCGTTGGTCGCGTCGGGCACCTGGGCCGTCGTGGCCTGCCAGGGATCGCCCACTCCGAGATCGCTGCTGTGCCCGATGCGGAGCTCCGCCGTGCCACGGTCGCCCGACGGCAGGCAGTTGAAGCTCATGACCAGCCCTCCGGCGCCGTCTTCGCTGACCGTTGGCAGGGCGCCGTTGGCATCATCGTCGGGATTCGCCACACCGAGCAGGAATGCCAGGCCGTCTTGTATGCCGTCGCCGTTGAGATCACCCTCGAAGGTGACCGTGCCCGGCAGGGTGCCGGTCGCCGCCCAGTCGGCGAAGGGATCCGTGACCGGCCCGCTGATCACCGTGAGCGTGCCGGTGCCACTGAGCTGAGCGAGTTCCGTTCCGGTGGCGGCGCTACCCGGTGCCTTGTATTCGCCGGGGGCCAGCTGAGTGGTGCCAATGAACAACTTGTCCACCGTGTCGGTGCCGGAGAAGTTGAGATTGAGGAAGGCTCCGGAATCCGCGATCGTCATCGTGGATGAATCGTTGGTTGCAACGGGTGCTTCAAGGCTGAGAATGCCTGCGTTGATCGTGGTGTCCCCGGTGTAAGCGTGAGACTCGACAAGGGTGAAGATACCCGTGCCCGATTTCACGAGGGAGATGTCCCCCAGGAGCCTGGAATGGGCCGTCCACGGGTTGTCTTGGAAGGTGCCGCTCGTCGATCCACCAAACGAGTGGTTGGCGGTGTTATCGATGGTCAGCGTGGAAGGACCGCCGCTCGTGGTGATCTCTTGCCTGCGTCCGCTCAATCCGGTGACGTTGGTCAGACCGGCCAGAGTCAGATCAAACCCATTCAGATCGAACTCCAGGCTTCGGCCGCTTCCGGAGCCGGGGCCACCATCGAGGGTCAGCACGGTGGTGGCCGGCAGGGCATTGGCAACCCCGAGGCGGACCGTAAGTTGGGAGCCGCTGTCAAGTCCACCGGCGGTGTCGAATTCGGTGGTGCCCGCATACGTGCTCTGGTCTCCGAGAATGATCGTGCCTGCCGTCACGTCGCCGACGGACCGGTCGATCACAAGATTACCATCGCCACCGATGACGCTATTCAGGTTGAAGGTTACACCTCCACTGAGGGGCAAATCGACGGTGGACGTGGTGCCGGTGCTGCCCAAGGTGATCGGCGTGCCGACGGAAGCACCGCCGACTTCCGCTTGAAGCGTCGTGCCACCGGCAAGCGTGAGGTTGCTGGCGTTGTCGAAGGGAGTCGTGCTGGTGAATGCGAGAGCGCCCTCCTGCACATCGATCGGACCGGTCAGGGTATTCGCTCCCTCGAGAGTCAGCTTCCCGCTGCCGATCTTGGTCAGCGCCAGGGTGCCTCCGGTGTTTTGGAGGATGCCCCCGAAGGTGCTGGGTTGATCGTCGTCACCGATCGTCAAGGTGCTGGTCGTGCTGCCCGCAGTGTTGTCGACAATGCCGGTGCCGCTCAGGCTGTTGATCGTATCCGAGAATCCGTTGAGATCGAGTGTGCCGAGGACGAAGACGTTGCCGCTTCCGGCACCATTCGGGATCACGTCATCCGCTCCGAGTTGGAGAGTGCCGGCGTCCACGCTGGTTTCCCCGGTGTAGGTGTTCGCTCCGGAAATGATGGCCGTGCCATCACCAGCCTTGATCGGACCGAAGGTGCCGGAGATCATGCCGGCGACGGTCAAGGTCCGTCCCGCAGCAACGTCCCAGAAGCCGAAATCCTCCATCACCAGGTCGGCGTTGATGGTGAGGTCCTGGGTGGCGGAGCTCATGTCGATCAGCGGCAGGAGCCCGGTCGGGTCACCGCCAAGAGTCAAGGTGTTGCCCGCATTGATCGTGACCAGGCCGCCCGGATCGAGGATGGAGATGGTGCCCCAGGTCAGGTCGGCACCAAGCGCGGTCGCATTGGCACCGAGCACCGTGTTGTCCCATACCGCCGTGTCGGCTGCACCGGGAGCCGTTCCCCCGGACCAGCTGGAACCGAGGTTCAGATCGTCGATATTGTCGCCCTTGGCAACATCGACGCTCGTGTCGCTGATCACGAGCTCAAGCGTGTTGCCGTTGAGGTTCAAGTCCGCACCCGTGCCGGGAGCCAGCGTTGAGACCGCCAGTTGGGCTCCGGCAGGAGCCGTGCCAGTCAACGACCCCCAGCTGGCCAGAGGATAAGTTCCGAGGGGCAGGCCCGCATCCACCACCACACTGACCAAGGGAGTGGCCCCGCTGAAGTCCGCCGCTCCGCTGATGATCATCGGACTGACCGAGACGCTTGGCAGGGTCCCGCCGAAGTTGAACTGAAGCGTTCCCGCCCCGGTCGTGGTCAGCGAGCTGCAAGTCCAGCTCTGGGTTTCGTCAGAAACGAGAACCGCGTAGGTGCCGAGGGAGCTCAAGGTGACTGCGGAGCTGGCGATGCCGCCTCCCACTTCGCCTTGGAGCGTGCCTTCGGTGATCGTGGTGCTGCCGGTGTAAGTCTGGGAGTTGACCAAGGTAAGAGTGCCCGCACCTGATTTGGCCAGGGAGATGGCGTTTTGAATAGCTACATCGCTATCGCCCCCCGCCTCTTCGCCAAAGGTGAAATCATCCGCATTGTTGATGGTCAGTGTCGCAGAAGTGCTCGTGGTTACGAATTGCTTCCGGTCGAATTGAGGCACATTCGTCAGGCCGGCGAGGGTCTGGTCGTTTCCATCCAGGTCGAAGGTCACGGATCGCCCGCTGCCTTGTCCGCCTGCCCCTTCCAACGATAGAACCGTGGTGGTGGGTAGTGCGTCTGCAATCCCGCTTCTGACGACGGTATTGTTGCCCAGCAAACCGTTGGTGTCGATCGTCGTGGTGCCCGTGTAATTACTTGCGGCACCCAGCAGGACGATCCCGGTCGTATTGCTGCCGAAGGTGTCGAAGTCGGTGAAAACCAAATCGCCGTCTCCGGAAATCACGCCGTTCAGCGTCATCGTGCCGCCGTCGATCGGCACGCCGATGAATGAGGTCGTGGCTGCAGCGCCGAGGGTGATCGGTGCGGTGACAACCAAGCCGTCGATGTCTGGGTTCAATTCGGCCCCATCGGCCAGGGCGATCTCGGAGGTGCTGCCGAGAGCGGCGAGGTTCTCGATCTCCAAAGAGCCGTTCGAGACCGTGGTGGTGCCGCTGTAGGTGTTCGCGCCGCTCAGCACGAGATTTCCGGCTCCGATCTTCTCAAGATTCAGAGTGGCACCGACACCGCTGTTCTGGAGGGTGCCGCTGAAAGTTCCCGACTTGCCGAAATCTCCGACGGTGAGCGTGGAGGTGGTGGCGTCGGCGGTGTTGTCGACCGTGCCGCTCCCATTCAGGGCCCAGATCGTGTCGGAGTTGCCGTTGAGGTCGAGCGTGCCGGTTACCGAGACATCGCCGGAATCGGTTGTGTCGGGGATCACATCGGACGCTCCCAGCTGGAGGACGCCTCCGTCCACGTTGGTGCCACCGGTGTAGGTGTTGTTACCGGAAATGACGGCGACGCCGTCACCCGCCTTCGTCAATCCCGAACCGCCGGAGACCACACCGCCGAGCGTCAGCGTTCGACCTGTCGCGACATCCAGCGAGCCCGATCCGCTGAGCGCCAGTCCACTGTTGATCGTCATGTCTGCGGTCGCGGCGCTCAAATCGATGGCCGTACCGATGGAATCGAGCGTCAGGGTGTTGCCGGGGCTGATCGTCACAAGCCCTGTCGGATCCACAATAGCGATGCTTCCCCAGGTTTGGTCGGAGCCGAGCACGGTGGTATTCGCCGCGGTCACGGTGCTGTCCCATTGCGCGAGATCGCCTGATGCGGGGGCGATGCCGCCCACCCAGCTGGTGCCGAGATTCAGGTCGTCGGTGTTGTCGGCCTTGACGACCGGCGGCGGCGGCGGGATCTCACCCTCGATGGAGATGAATTCAATGTCAGCGTTACTGGTGTAGTTGCTGGCGAAGCCGATGTAGTTCTGGTCTGTGCCGCTCCAGGTGGTCGTCCCGCTGTAGATTGGGGTCGCGCCGGCGTTCTCAAACACCTGGTAGTTGATGGTCGTGCCATCGTTCATGTCGGCAAAGGTGCAGACGATACTGTATTCGACCGGATAAGCAGGCGAAGGGATTGGAGTGATCGACACATTCGAGCTGCCGTTTTCCGTGATGATCAATCTGGTGGTGCCGATCGTGTCATAAGCGATGTAAATGTCAGAACCGCCTGCCTGACCAGTGACGGTAGAAACGCTTGTTTTTCCGTCCAAGGCACTCTTGGAGTAGCCAATTCCGAAGCCAGTGCTCCGCCCATCGCCGCCCGAAACGCCGGAGGCGATGTTCATCGTGACGGTGAGGGAGGTGAGTCCGCTAAAGTTATTGTCGGGATAGACGATCGCACCACTGCCTCCACCGCCGGCCGAGTCAATCCGAAGCTCATTGCCGTTGATCTCGGCAGTGCCGCTATCGCAGTTGACCTCCACCCAGGACAGTGGAGAAAGACCTCCGCTCTGCCCGTCGGTGCTGGCGTTTAGGTTGGTGTTGTTCGGCCGGGTGAAGTCGTCGCGGAAGAGCAGAGTGCTCTGGGCGTGGGCTGAGGCTGCCGCGAAAACGGCGCCGGCAAGGAGGAGGGGAAGTCTGCTTTTCATGGGTTTTTCTGTCTTGGTTTTTGGCTTGGGATTTTGGGAGCGGTTTCGGGAGGCGAAGTCCGGTGCCGAGAGGTACGAACTCCTAGCCTCAGGTTGGACAGCGTGGGGTCGGACGAGGACTGTCGTCCATCCCCCAAGGGGGTGAAATGCCCCAAGTAGCCTGACCCTTAATGGGTCAAGTGAAACAGGGGAGCCTCTGACGCGAGTGGTGGAATCGATCGGGTCGACCGTGTGCGGGATGGAAAACCACGGATCTGATTCTGGTTGCCCGTGGGCTCGGTGGGTTGTCCCAGTCCGGCAGGACCGTCCAGGGGTTTCCGGATCCTGCGGTGAAGGCTTTTCTTGCCCCGGCACCGCGACTCGCTACCGCTGAACGCCAATCCGGAAGAAGCGGCGGGCTTCTCCAGGCGCTGCGGGCAGTGCGTAGCTGGTGGACGAGCCGGACTCACCCGGCAGGAAGGAGTCGATCCGCTGCCAGGTCTGAAGGTCCAGGCTGACCTCGATGAGGTAGCGGCGCTCGGGGGAGGAGGGCCAGGTGATCGTCAGGTCCGGGGAAGTCTGCAACTGGGGTGCAATCACATTGGAAACCAGCGGGTGGGTGAGCCACAGGAATTCCTCAAGGTTGCTCAGGCCGTCCTGGTCGTCGTCACCTCCCGGATCCTGTCCGGTATTGCCGATGCCCCAGTAGAGTTCCTCCCAGTCATCATCGAGGCCGTTCGGGTCGCCATCGTTGATCGGCACCTGCTGCATGCCGGTGGCCAGACGGGAACCGATGGTGAGATTACCGGCGGTGCCGAAGTGGATGGTGCCGACGACCGGCACGTCATCGGTGGTGACCAGGTAGTTCTTCGCGTCTGCGCCGGCGACCGCGGCTTGGGCTGCCTTCACCGTGGTGCGGTGCGTCGGGTCGAGTGCCGTTTGGTTGTCCGAAAGCTGGGCGATGCCGAACTTGAGATCCCCGTAGGTGGCCCGGACATCGGCGATGAAATTCGTCAGGTTGGTCTGGTAGTTGCCGGCATCGGTGGCGTTGCCGGCATCCGCCTCGCCCTGGTGCCAGATCATGCCTTCCATCTGGATTGCCGCAGCGGGGTAGAGCGATGCCAGCGCGGCAAGGCCGCTATCGACCGTCGATTGAAACGCTTGATAATCCGGGCCGTCGCCGCTGGCGGTGGCATCACCGCCGGGGAACCAGTCGGTGTGGAGGCTGGTGCCGCCGCGGGTGTGCTTGATCACCGCGATGCGGGCACCCTCCGAGCCGAGAGCCTCATGGATGTCGACGCCGAAGCTCAGTTCCGGTCCGAAGCCGCCGGCATTGCCGGTCATCGAGCCGCTCCCGGGTTGGAGGCGGATCACCTGGTCGGCGGGCAGCGGGCTGTTGCCGCCGCCGTTGCCGTGGTAGAAGTCGATGTCCTGCTGGGGTGTCTGCAATTCGGAGGAAAGCTGGGAGGTGACCCCGTAGCCATCGGCATTCGACTGGCCGCCGACGAGATAGACGATCACCCGGTCCGGCGTGGCCGGCGGAACCGGCGTCGTGGTTCCCGTGAAGCCGATCTCACGCATCGCGATGAAAGCTGAACTGGGGTTGTGATTGTCGGCGGTCATCACGACCGAGCGCACACCGGTGTAGGTCGTCCCGAAGGCAAAGCTCTCGGCCGCATAGGTCCCGGTCGCAGGAGCTTTGGCGGCGCTGGCGTTGAAGGGCAGGCCGATCGCGCTGCCGGCTCCGCCGGGTTCATCGTAGAAAGTCAGCGTGAAGTCCTTCACCCCCTGAGAAGTGGCCGGTTCGGACCCGACATTGCTGTGATTCCAGAGGTGGAAGGCCTCCAGCGAAGCCAGTTCGTCGAATTCAAGCGTGATGGTCACCGGGTAACCACCCGCAGGCGGATTCGTCGTCGCGTAGGAGAGGCCGTTGGCAGACGCATCGGCATCCTCGGTGGCGGCGGAGGAGGTGTACCCGCCGTTCTTCAGGTTTCCGATGCCATAACTGCCGGAGGGGAAAGCCCCTCCGTCGGTGGTAGCGCTGTCATGGTAGAGGACATCAGCGGTCTCAAATCCGAGTTCGCGCGCTGCAACAAAGCTGGTGCCTCCGCCAATGCGGCTGCTGATTACGAACTCAACCGAACGGACATTGCTGTAGATCGCTCCAAGGTCGAACACCTCAGCGGCGTAAGTCCCGGTTGCGGGAGCGGCCGAGGCGGTGCTGCTGAAGACCGAGCCGATCTGGGATCCTCCTCCACCGGCCCCGTCATAGAATGTTAGGGTGAAGTCTTTCACGCCAGCAGCGGGTGCCCCGGCACCATTGTTGTTGCTGTGATTCCACAGGTAGAAGTCGGTCAGGTTGACGGCGCTCGCAAAATCGAGCGTGATCGTAACCGGAT